>NZ_JAYESN010000002.1:0-124448 GCF_034860625.1 Lamprobacter sp. | reverse complement strand
TCGCTGAAGCCGCAGAGATCGATGAAGCGCGCATCCAAGCTGATGTTCTCGGAGACGTTATAGCCGCTGGAGATGTCGGCCAGCACCACCGGTGAGACACCGGTGATGAAGACCCGGTCGATGCCTTGGCCAGAAGCCAGGGATTTGACCGCCTTAAAGAGGGTCTTGAGCAGGCCTTCGCCGGAGACCAGGGCGTCATAATCGGCGCGGCGCCCGTGCATCAGCTCGTTGGCGAAGTTGTCGTACTCGTCGATCAGCAGGTAGAGATCATGGCCGCTCGCCCGCGCGGCATTGACAACTGATGTCAGAGCGACCAGGCCATTGTCTTCACGCAACCCAAACTCTGAGGCACCGAAATCGGTTCTGCCAAGCTGGGTGCGGTAATGCAGCAAAAAGCCTTTGGCTTGGCTATTGAGGTGATCGTGCAAGGCCTGGCGAATCTCGGCCAGATTGCCGCTGGCATCGACCATGGAGAAGTCCCAGCGCAGCACGAAGTACTGGTTGCGCCGCGCGGTGGGATTCTGACCGATGGCCAGTGGCCCAAACAGCGCGTCAAATTCCGCGGCACGGGCGAGGTCGTAGTAGTTCTCCAGCGTCGTGAGCCAGGCGGTCTTGCCGAAGCGGCGTGGACGCAGAAACAGCAGCTGCTTGCCCGCTTCTTCCAGCGTGCGGATGCGGTCGGTGCGATCGGCGTAGTAGTAGCCCTCGCAGCGAATGGCGTGGAAATCAGCGGTGCCGTAGGGGAATTTCATGGTGGATCAGCGAGCAGCAAGGACTGCGGAGAGTATAGAACAGCTGCCGTCCAGACCTTGGCTCTGCCGGCTCAAGCATCTGTGCATCGACCTTACTAACGGATAACGGCTAAAACGGCTAACCGCTATCAGCTAACGCCGGCGCTGCCGAGGAGCTCCGCCACACCAGGCGCTCAAAGCCAAGCGCGACCACGGCATGGGTCTGCAGCCGCAAGCGCTCACCATAGGCCTGCTCCAGGCCGCGGCGGTGGCGGGCCAGCTGGGCTTCGGCCGCATCCAGGCAGGCGGCGACCTTGGGCTGGGCCATGAGCGCCTCGCGCGACTGCGCGCGCAGGGTCTCTGCTGTCTCGCCGAGATCCTGAAGGCTCAGGTATTTGAACTCGAACAGGTGATCGAGCAGCGCAAAGCGGCGCATCTCCTCGCGCACGATTAGCGACAGATCAGCATGGCCGCGCGCGATGGCGGTCTCCGAATCCATGACGTAGAAAATGTCGGCAAACAGGGCGATGAGAAAGACGGTCTTGACGGTCAGCTCATTGGACCAGCGATAGTCGCGGTTGTCGAAGACGCGCAGGTGGTTGGCTTCCAGCACCTCGACCAAGGGGGCAAGCTCGCCGCTGGTGTAAAGACCTTCGGCAGCAGCGCGCAGACCCTCCCGCTCCGGGTAGTTGGGAAAGCGCTGGTCGCGGAACTTCTCAACGTAAAGTTTCCGAATGACCAAGTTGGGGACGCCTAGTATCAGGCGCCCCATCGCATCCTGATCCCGAAGCGTCAGCGCGCCAAGAAAGTACAGCAAGGAGCCGAGATAAGGCGCATCCCTGGGTGCGCGACGCAGATCTTCGACACCAAAGCGGTGCGCCAGGCTGGCGATCACCGGCGGGTGCTCGGGATCAAGCGCGGCACCGATGAGTTCCTCCCCATGCGGCTGGCGGGCGACGAAGTCGATGCGGTTGCGATCCATGGCCAGGTTGCTATCGAGCATCTCGCGCGGCGGCGCGCCGGTGGTGGCCAAGGCCTTGAAGAAGTACAGCGCCAGGGTGGGATTGTAGAGCCCAGGGCCGGGCTCATAGCCGAAGCGGTAGCCGTTGTACCAGATCCGCATGGTCTCGAGCATGCGGGTGGACCAGGCGGGATCGCGCTGTTGCTCGACGCCGAGCTGGTTCAGCACGGCGGCGATTTCGCCCTCGCTGAAGCCGCAGAGATCGATGAAGCGCGCATCCAAGCTGATGTTCTCGGAGACGTTATAGCCGCTGGAGATGTCGGCCAGCACCACCGGCGAGACCCCAGTGATGAACACCCGATCGATGCCCTGGCCGGAGGCCAGGGATTTGACCGACTTGAAGACGGTTTTCAGCAGGCCCTCGCCGGAGACCAGGGCGTCATAATCGGCGCGGCGCCCGTGCATCAGCTCGTTGGCGAAGTTGTCGTACTCGTCGATCAGCAGGTAGAGATCATGGCCCTGGGCACGGGCCGCGCTGATGATGGATTCGAGCGCGACTACCCCGTTTTCCGGTTGCAGACTCAGCGGCAAGTCGCCGAGTTGACCGCGATACCGCGCGAAAAAGGCGCGCGCTCGGCTGTTGAGATGATCATGCAGCGCCTGGCGAATCTCGGCCAGATTGCCGCTGGCATCGACCATCGAGAAGTCCCAGCGCAGCACGAAGTACTGATTGTGCCGCGCGGTGGGGTTCTGGCCGATGGCCAGTGGCCCAAATAGCGCGTCGAATTCCGCGGCACGGGCGAGGTCGTAGTAGTTTTCCAGCGTGGTCAGCCAGGCGGTCTTGCCGAAGCGGCGTGGACGCAGAAACAGCAACTGCTTGCCCGCTTCTTCCAGCGTGCGGATGCGGTCAGTGCGATCGGCGTAGTAGTAGCCCTCGCAGCGAATGGCGTGGAAATCAGCGGTGCCGTAGGGGAATTTCATATTGGATGACCGATTATCCTAAAAGATCAAGCCTGTTCAAGCTAGGCGCAAACCACTCTCGGATCAACAACGAAAAACGCCTCGCGACGCGAGGCGTTGTCGAAGCAGTCGATGGCCTTTGCCCTAAACCAGCTGCTTCATCTCCTAGGGGCGTCGATCGTTGATCCGCATCGATCGCGTCGATTCGCGCCGAGCAGCGCCGATACAGCAGGCCTGTTAGTCGCCAGTATACGGCTCCTTCAGCGTCACCAACTCTTCGGCGCTAACCGGATGGATGGCGACCGTGTTATCGAAGTCTTCCTTGGTCGCGCCCAGTTTCACCGCCACGGCGAAGCCTTGCAGCATCTCGTCGACGCCATCGCCGACCATGTGGATGCCAACCACGCGCTCGTGCTCGCCCAGGCAGACCAGCTTCATCGCGGTGCGTGGCTCGCGCTTGTTGAGCGCGTATTTCATCGGCGTGAAGGTGGTCTGGTAGATGGTCACCTTCTCGCCGGTCTCGCGCGCCTTGGCCTCGGTCATGCCGACCGAGCCGACGGGCGGATGCGCGAAGACGACCGTTGGGATGTTCTCGTAGTCGAGATGCCGGTCGGGCTGGTTGTTGAACAGCCGATCGCCGAGCCGGCGCCCGGCGGCGATGGCGACCGGGGTCAGCGGCGCGCGGCCGGTGATGTCGCCGAGCGCATAGACGCCAGGCACGTTGGTGTTCTGATAGGCATCGGTCGGGATGACGCCGTTGGGGAGATGCTCGATCTCGGTGGCCTCGAGGTTGAGTCCGGCGGTGTTGGCGCGGCGGCCCACCGCCCAGAGCGCGGTGTCGAAGCCGGTCAGCGCGTTGCCGTCCCGATCGATCACGGCGATGCCATCCTCGCGCTGCTCCAGTGAGCCGACCGCGAAGGGCAGGTTCAGCTTGATCCCCTCGTGCTCCAGGTTGTGCTTCACCGTCTCGCTGATCAGCGGATCGAAGGTCTCGAGCACCTTCGGCTCCAGCGCGACGATGGTGACCTCGGAGCCGAGCGAGTTGAGGATGCCGGCCAGTTCGACGCCGATGTAGCCACCGCCGATCACACAGACCCGCTTCGGCGCCTGATCGAGCTGGAAGAAGCCATCGGAGGTGATGCCTAGCTCATGACCCGGCACCGGCGGCACGATCGGCTGGCCACCGGTGGCGATGGCGATGTGATCGGCGGTGTACTGCTCGCCGTTGACCTCGATGGTCTTGTTGTCGACGAAGCGCGCGGCGCCCTGTAGCAGGGTGATGCCGAGTTGTTCGACGTATCCGTTCCAGTAGTTGCGGATGCCGTCGATCATGCCCTCGCGGCCTTTGACCAGCGTTGGCCAGTCGATCGAGCTGATCTCGGCGTTGACGCCAAGCTCGGGTGCGTCGCGCACCGCTTGGGCGATCTCGGAGGCGTACCACATCAGCTTCTTCGGCACACAGCCGACGTTGACACAGGTGCCGCCGATCAGCTTGGATTCGACGATGGCGGTGCGTTTGCCGTAGGCCGCGGCCTTTTCGGCAACGGCCAGTCCGCCGCTGCCGCCACCGATGGCGATGAGATCAAAGTGTTTGTCCATGAGAATTGCCTATTTGAGTGCAGTCCAAACGAAACAGCCGCTAGGCAGAAGCACCAGCGGCTGTCGGTCTCAAGCCCAGCGTCGGCGATGACGCTGGGCGCTTACCTCGGTCAGGTCACGCTTAGCGGCTGGCCATCCACTTCTCGAGGTCGTCGGAGCCACCGATCTTGGTGCCGTTGATGAAGATCTGCGGCACGCTGGTCGCGGCGGCGACGGCGCGCAGGGTCTCTTCGGTGTAGTCCTTGTTCAGCACCAGTTCTTCGAACTGCATGCCGGCATCGCTCAGCATGGCCTTGGCCTTGGCGCAGAACGGGCAGCCGGGACGCGTGAAGACGGTGATGTCGGCCGGCTTGGCGGCGTTCGGCGCGATGTACTCGAGCATGGTGTCGGCGTCGGAGACGTGGAAGGGGTCGCCCGGCTCCTCTGGCTCGATGAACATCTTCTCGATGGTGCCGTCCTTCACCAGCATCGAGTAGCGCCAGGAGCGCTTGCCAAAGCCGAGGTCGTCCTTGTCGACCAGCAGGCCCATGCCGTCGGTGAACTCGCCATTACCGTCCGGGATGAAGGTCAGGTTCTCAGCGTTTTCGTCATCCTTCCAAGCATTCATCACGAAGCCGTCGTTGACCGACATGCAGATGATGTCGTCGACGCCCGCGGCCTTCAGGGCCGGTGCCAGCTGGTTATAGCGCGGCACATGGGTCGAGGAGCAGGTTGGCGTGAAGGCGCCGGGCAGGGAGAAGACGACAACGGTCTTGCCCTTGAACAGGTCATCGGTGGTGATGTCCTTCCAGTCGTGATCGGTGCGGGTGCGGAAGGTGACGTTCGGGACTTTCTGGCCGGTGCGGTCTTGCAGCATCAGGGATACTCCGTGCGTGGTTGAGTGGAACGAGGAAAGAGGGTTCGAGCGGGCTTTCGTCTCGCTCAGCCCACAGAATGGGGTAAAAACCGCGAGCATCCAAATGGATTGTTTAGATCATGGCGATCGGTTTAACCGATCGTTGGCAGGTGTCGCGGGCACTAATGGCTATTACGAGGCTGAGTTGATGCTCGACGGGCATTGATCAACCCCATTCTGGGCGATCGGCTCAATCTTGGGCGATCGGCTCAATCTTGGGCGATTGGCTCATCGAAGGGCGATCGTACACAAAGATGGCCCTGCCGGTTTCCCGAGCAGGGCCATGTTGGACGGGCTGTTAGACTGAGTCCTCGATGCTGTGGACCTGAGCACCCGCTTTGCCGTCGCAGCGGCTTTCGGCTTGTGCTACGGCGTCAGCATCGGCACCGCACCAAGTCAGTAAGCCCTAGTCCTGACGCTGAGCGTTTGAACGCACGCGGGCGGCGTCCGGAGCGGATCAGGCTCAGGCGCGCGGCTGAGCGGGCATCACCACCGCGGCGCTTTCACCATCTTTCTTCTTGCCGCCGCAGCTCTTGCCGTCGCCCGCGACAGCGGTGCCGGCGCCGAGGATCAGGGTCAGGCCAAAGATTAGAGCGGTAGCTAGGGTTGCAGTACGCAGCTTCATGTCGATGTGCTCCTCGCGACAGGCGCGATTGATGTTAATCATGGCGGGATGCAAAAAATGCGTCGCCGACGACCTGGAGTATGGGACCACTGCTGCCGCACCACAACCCCGAGTCGATGACCTTTTCTCGTGGTTGTCGCGCTCTGTAGATTAGCGTCTGGCGTTCGATGGCTGTGGCTGCTCCGCCGCGCCTGTTCCAGGTGACCCAATTAGGCGACCCAATTTGGCGATCCAATCAGAGGTGGGCGCGATCTTGGCTCAGCGGTCATTGTCATTGGCTGTTCAGGTCATCACGTCTGGCTCAGCGCGGCCGGTACGCGCCTCGATCTGCGCCAGTTCGCGGGCGATTAGGATCAGTGGTGCGAGCGCCTCTTGCACGGGGCGATCATGGCCAGCGCTATCGGCCTCATATTGCTCGATATAGACGCGCAGTGTGGCGCCCTGGGTGCCGGTACCAGACAGTCGTAGCACGATGCGTGAGCCGCACTCGAAGCCGATGCGAATACCCTGCTGCTCGGCGACGCTGCCGTCGATCGGGTCGGTGTAGGCGAAATCATCGGCGAAGGCGACCTTGAACGCGCCGAGCTGTTGCCCAGGCAGGCTCGGCAGCAGGATGCGCAGATGGTTGACCAGACCCTCGGCGGCCTCACTGTCGATGCCTTCGTAGTCGTGTCGGGTGTAGTAGTTACGCCCGAATCGGCGCCAGTGATCGCGAACGATCTCAGCGACCGATTGGCGCTTGACGGCGAGCAGGTTGAGCCAGAACAGCACCGCCCAGAGACCATCCTTCTCGCGGACATGATCGGAGCCGGTGCCGAAGCTCTCCTCGCCGCAGAGGGTGATCTTGCCGGCGTCGAGCAGGTTGCCGAAGAATTTCCAGCCGGTCGGGGTCTCGAAGCAGTTGACGCCGAGGGCTTCGGCGACACGATCCGGGGCCTGGCTGGTGGGCATCGAGCGTGCGACCCCAGCGATGCCATTCTTGTAGCCGGGCGCGATCTGGGCGTTGGCGGCAAGCACCGCGAGGCTATCGCTGGGGGTGACGAAGAAATCACGCCCGAGCACCATGTTACGATCGCCATCACCATCAGAGGCCGCGCCAAAATCCAAGCCGTCCGGTCCTTGCGTGAGCGCGACCAGCGCCTGCGCATGGGCCAGATTCGGGTCTGGATGACCGCCGCCGAAGTCTTCGAGGGGGACGCCGTTCATCACCGTGCCTGGCTCGGCGCCGAGCTGATGCTCGAGGATCTCGACGGCATAAGGGCCGGTGACCGCGTGCATCGCATCGAAGCGCATGCGGAAGCTGCCCGAGCGGAACAGTTGACGGATGGCATCGAAGTCGAACAGGCTGGCCATCAGCTCGGCATAGTCGGCGACCGGGTCGATCACCTGGACGATCATCGCGCCGAGCTTGGATTCGCCAATCTGGTCGAGATCAACCGGGTCGGCCTCGATGATCCGGTACTGATCGATCGTCTTGGTACGGTCATAGATGGCGTTGGTGACCGACTCTGGCGCTGGGCCGCCGGCATCGATATTGAACTTGATGCCGAAGTCTTCATCTGGCCCGCCGGGGTTATGACTGGCCGAGAGGATGATGCCGCCCTGGGTTTGGTACTTGCGGATGATGCAAGATGCCGCCGGTGTCGATAGGATGCCGCCCTGACCGACCAAGACGCGCGCCACGCCATTGGCCGCTGCCATGCGCAGGATGATCTGGATGGCCTCGCGGTTGTAGAAGCGACCGTCGCCGCCAAGCGCTAGGATGCCGCCGTTGAGCTTGGTTTGGGTATCGAAGATGGCTTGGACGAAATTTTCCAAGTAATGCGGCTGCTGGAAGGTGGTGACCTTTTTGCGCAGCCCAGAGGTGCCTGGCTTTTGACCATCGAACGGCGTGGTGCTCATGACAGGTGCTTGCATCGACATAACCCTTGATTTTGAGTTGGTTTGCCTCTACCACAGCGGCGCCGGCGAGGCTTGGCAAACGCAATTGTAACCAGTGCGGCCGGCCCGCGACCGATCAAATTACAGAAGCGCCGGGCGCTGACAGCTCGGTCTTCGACGACTCTCAACCCTACGACGACAGGTGATCGACACCCATGACCGTTGATGCGCATAAGGAAACCCTCGAGTTCAAGGCCGAGGTGAGCCAAGTCCTCGACCTGGTGATCCGCTCGCTCTACTCGAACAAGGAGATCTTCCTCCGCGAGCTGATCTCCAACGCCTCCGACGCCGCTGAGAAGCTGCGTTTCGAGTCGCTGACCGACGAGGCCCTGCTCGAAGACGACCCCGAGCTGCGGGTCCGGGTCAGCGTCGATAAGGAGGCTGGCACCATCACCGTCTCCGACAATGGCATCGGCCTCAGCCGCCAAGAGGTGGTGGATACCATCGGTAGCATCGCCAGCTCCGGCACCCGCCGCTACCTCGAAGCGATGTCCGAGGGCCAGACCACCGACAACGCCCTGATCGGCCAGTTTGGCGTTGGTTTCTACTCGGCCTATATCGTTGCCGACAAGGTGACCCTGGTCTCACGCCGCGCCGGCCTCACGGCGGAGCATGGCGTGCGCTGGGAGTCCGATGGTCGCGGTAGCTTCACGCTCGAGACCATCGAGAAATCAGGCCGCGGTACCGATGTGATCTTGCATCTGAAAGAGGACGAGAAGGAATTTCTCGACGGCTGGCGCGTGCGCAGCGTGATCAGCAAGTTCTCCGATCACATCGCGATGCCGATCGAGATGGTCAAGGAAGACTACGGCAGTGAGGACGACGAGAAGAAGGACAAGGACGCCGAGCCGGAGTTGGAGCAGGTCAACCGCGGCACCGCGCTCTGGATGCGCAACAAGTCCGAGCTGTCGGATGACGATTACAAGGAGTTCTACAAGCACATCTCGCACGACTTCGATGAGCCGCTGGCCTGGGCGCATAATCGGGTCGAGGGCACCAACGAGTACACCACGCTGCTGTTCCTGCCCAAGCGCGCGCCCTGGGATATGTGGGACCGCGAGCAGAAGCACGGCGTCAAGCTTTATGTGCGCCGGGTCTTCATCATGGATGAGGCCGACAAGCTGATGCCGCACTGGCTGCGCTTCGTCAAAGGCATCGTCGACTCCGACGACCTGCCGCTCAACGTCTCGCGCGAGATCCTGCAGCACAACCGCAAGATCGACACCATCCGCGGTGCTAACACCAAGCGCATCCTCAGCCTGCTCGAGACCATGGCCAAGGATGAGCCGGAGAAGTATCAGGAATTCTGGAAGGAGTTCGGCAAGGTGCTCAAGGAAGGGCCAGCGGAGGACTTCGCCAATCGCGAGCGCATCGGCGCCCTGCTGCGCTTTGCCAGTACCCACAACGACAACGACGAGCAGACCGTCTCGCTCGATGACTATATCGAGCGTATGAAGGACGGCCAGAAGGACATCTACTACATTACCGCTGATAGCCCGGCGGCGGCACGCCACAGCCCGCATCTGGAGGTGTTCCGCAAGAAGGGCGTCGAGGTGCTGCTGCTGTCCGATCGGGTCGACGAATGGCTGGTCAACAACCTGCATGAGTACAAGGAGAAGCATCTGCAGTCGGTGACCAAGGGCAAGCTCGACCTTGGCGATCTGGCGGATAAGGAGGAGAAAGAGAAGGCCGAAAAGGCCGAGAAGGAGCACGGAGACCTGCTCAAGCGGCTCAAGGACTCACTGGGTGATCGGGTCGAGGCGGTGCGGGTGTCGACCCGGCTGGTCGATTCGCCCGCCTGTATCGTCGTCGGCGAGCACGACATGAGTGCGAACTTAGCGCGGGTATTGAAGGCCGTGGGTCAGGATGCGCCGAGCATGAAGCCGACGTTGGAGATCAACCTTGAGCATCCGATGGTGCGCCGCCTAGAGTCGGAATCCGATCAGGGTCGCTTCGATGATCTCGGCATGATCATGCTCGATCAGGCTATCCTCTCCGAAGGTGGTCAGCTCGATGATCCGTCGGCGTTCGTCGGTCGTCTCAACAAGCTGATGTTGAACATGTTCATGAGTGGTGCCTAATGGCTGATGCCCTGGTGACCCTTGGCTGGCGCGAGTGGGTCGGTCTGCCCGAACTCGGGCTGCCGCTGATCAAGGCCAAGGTGGACACCGGGGCGCGCACCTCGGCGTTGCATGCGTTCCAGGTCGAGCGCTTCACCCAGGACGGCGCCGACTGGGTACGCTTTGCGGTGCATCCCGTCCAGGGTCGAGATGATCTGGTGGTCCGCTGCGCCGCACCACTCCTCGATCGGCGCTGTGTCACCGACTCCGGCGGTCATCGCGAGGAGCGGCCGGTGATCGCAGCCACGCTTGAGGTCGCAGGGCAGCGCTGGCCGATCGAGCTGACGCTGACCGATCGCGACAGCATGCGGTTTCGCATGTTGGTTGGTCGTACCGCCCTCAGCGGTCGGGCACTGGTTGATGTGCGGCGCTCCTATCTGACTGGACAACATCAGGATGCGGCTGCTGCTTATAGCCGCCCTCTGTCTAGCGATCCGAGTGGGGGTGCGCGTTGATCCGTAGCTACAAGGTTGCTTTCGTCGCGCTCTTCGTTGGCCTGTTGGGCGTGACGGTGTTTGCCGTCTCGGTCAATACCTATCGACATGCGACCCGGGTGGCGCTCGATCTCTCAGCAGACATCCTGTCCGAGATGTCGGCCAAGGTCATTGCGGAGACCTCCCAGCTGTTCGAGGCGGCGCGGGATGTGGCCGAGATCAATGCGCTGATCCTTGACGAGCGGGGTCTTGACGATCATCAAGCGCTGTTTCGACTGTTCGGCCGGCAGCTGACCTTAATGCCGCAGCTCGAATCCATCTATGTCGCCGGTCCTGAAGGCGACTTCATTCAGGTTCGTAGCTCGCCGCAATCGATGACGCGGTTGATTCGTCGTGGAGCCAGGGAGGAGGGGGGGGCACAATCCGCGACCGAGCGGCTGATCTATCGTGATCCTGACTTTGTACCCATCGCCCGGATCAATGGTGAAGCCAACTATGATCCACGCAGACGCGACTGGTATCGCCAGGCCGTTGCTGCTCAAGGCTTGCAATGGTCGCCGGTCTATCAGTTTGCGGATGACGGCGGGCCAGGGATCACAGCGGCGGTGGCGGTGCGCCAGCAGGATGGGAGCCTTGTCGGCGTCGTCGGTGTCGACATCTCGCTGACTAGCCTATCGCGCCTGCTGAGCGAGCAGCGCATCGCCCGTGGTGGTATCGCGCTGATTGTCGGCGCGGATCGGCAGTTGATCGCTTTTCCACAGAGCCTTCAGCTTCGCCAGGGAGCGGGACGAGCCGGAACTGGCGTCGATCCGGGGCTGCCGCGGGTTGATGACCTCGGCACCGCCTGGCTGGTCGAGGCTTATCAGCAGGGCGCGGATCTGCAGGGTGTTTCTCTGCAGGGCGCGGAGTCGCCGCGGATCTCGGCGATCAACCGCGTTGAGTACAGCTTGTCGCAAACCGATGGGCAGCGTTATCTGGCGCAACGGCAGGCATTTTCGTCTGCAGTAGGCGACGACTGGGAGCTGATGATTGTGGTGCCCGAGGCTTCGCTACTCGAAGCCGCGCGGCGGCTGTTCAGCGAGGCGGCGGCGATCTCGCTGATCTTGCTGCTGGCGGCGGCCATTGCCGTCTCCTTCCTAGCCCTGCGGCTGTTTCAGCCCCTCAAGCGTCTGGTTCTTAACACCGAGTTGATTCGCGAGTTCCGTTTCGCTGATGTCAAGCGGGTGCCCTCGCGCTTTGCCGAGATCAAGGCCATGGACGAGGCCCTGTGGAAGATGAGCCAGGGCCTGCGCTCATTGGAAAAATTCGTCCCCATCGATGTCGGGCGACGGTTGATCCAGTCCGGCAAGCGCGCCGAGCCAGAGGCCGAGGTGCGCGAGCTGACGCTCCTGTTTACCGGCGCTTCGGATCTCGCGAGCCTCTGCGAGGCGCTGCCGCCTGCGCGCATCACCGAACTGCTGGCGCGTCAGCTCGATCTCTTCACCAATACCATCTTGCGCCATAAGGGCACCATCGATAACTTCCTCGGCGAGAGCATCCTCGCCTTCTGGGGCGCACCGGTGGCCGTTGAAGACAGCGTGGAGCGTGCCTGTCGCGCCGTGCTCGCGTGCCGCGATGCCGAGACCGCCTTGCACGCGGACTGGGCTAAATCCCTGGCGCCGGGCGAGCCGGCACCGCCGCTCAATCTGTTCTCAGTGCATCATGGCCGCGCTATCGTTGGTGCGATCGGCTCGCGTCAACGCATGAGCTGGACGGCCATCGGTGACAACGTCGCCTTGGGCTGGGATCTCCATCAATTGAATCGCCGCTATGGTACGCGGATCATCATCAGCGGCGAGACTCGGCAGCAGATCGCCGACCATTACTGGACGCGCCGGCTCGATGTGCTGCCGCTGAGCAGCGGCGCACGCAAATTGGAGGTCTTCGAGCTGATCGATCGACGCGATCGGATGCTCCCGCCAGAACGGCTTGAGGCCATTGCGCGCTATGAGGAGGGTCTCGAGGCCCTGCTGGAGGCCGATTGGGCGCGCGCCGAGGCCATCTTCCAGCCACTGGCCGACCGTGATCCGAGTGATATCGCGGTGGCCCTGATGCTCTCGCGCTGCGGCACGCGCGATGCCTGCTTCTGGCCTGGGCTGGCTGGCCCGCGCGATGATATGTTGGAGGGTCCCTTCGTCGCGAGGCCCGTTGCCTCGCCGGGGCTGAGTCTCGAAACCAACGCAGCGCCGAGCGCGCATGCGCCCAAAGGCTGAGCCATGGAGCTAAGAGACGAGCAAGCGCTGGATCAGGCCATGGTCCGTTTTTCGGGCCTGATGCGTCGTATCGATGCGCGTCAGAGCCAGCTCGAAGCCCGTGTGGCACTCCTGTATCAGCTGCTGTTTGGTGCGGTCATCGTGCTGGTCGCTTCCTTATCCTTTCTGACCATCATCCTCTCCCGCCAGATTCCGGATGCGACCGCTGCGGTGACCG
The DNA here is from genome assembly GCF_034860625.1 of Lamprobacter sp. Taxonomy (NCBI): domain Bacteria; kingdom Pseudomonadati; phylum Pseudomonadota; class Gammaproteobacteria; order Chromatiales; family Chromatiaceae; genus Lamprobacter; species Lamprobacter sp. The sequence goes on along the minus strand of NZ_JAYESN010000002.1, from coordinate 111,713 downwards.
GACTGAATGCGCATTTCGCCCAGGTTGCGGATAATATGGATCGTATTGAGCATTCGATGCGGGTCATCGATACCAGCATGCAGAGCTTGCCGAGGGTGATCAGTCACGTCGATACCATGCATGGCGGGGTCGCCTTCATGTCGCAGGATGTCACGCAGATTGCCCAATCGATCACCACTATCGATGACAGCGTTGGCAGGATGTCGACGAATCTGACCGACATGCGCCAATCCTTCCGGCTCATGGAGGATACCGTTGGGCGGATGGGGCAGGATGTGAGCCATCTCTCGCAGCCGATGCGGATGTTTAACTGGATGAACCCCTTTCAATGATGCGTGCAACATGATGCAGCCTGCAAGCGCTCAACCGAACCAGGCGTCATCCTGATGATCGAGCGTGATCGCATCGAGGCCTTGACCGAGCTCATGTCTGAGCTTGAGCTGGATCTGGATCGCAGTGATAGCCTGACCGGGCGCCGCCGCCGTGGCGTCGGGCTTTGGGTGCGGATCGTGATTGGCTTGGTTGCTGCGCTCGCACTCTCTAACCTCTATTTCGTCAATGATCTGACCGATGAGGTGCGGCTGGTGATCCTGCGCATGCAGGAGATGAATCGCCTCTTTACCCGCGTCTCGGATCGCATGGACCAGATTACCCTTGAGGTCGATGCAATCGAGCGCAACGTCCTGCTGCTGCCTGTGGTTGCCGAGCAGATGCGTGAGATGTCCGGCCATGTGGCAGTGATGGAGCAATCGGTCTCGTTCATGGACCGGGCGGCCGCAAGGCTCGGGGACTCAGTTGCCTTGATGGATGGCAACCTGGGCGATATCGCTGTGCGATTCCATGCCCTGAACCGCAGCGTTGGAGCGATGGGGGCCGACGTCAATCAGATGGCGCGGCCGCTGCCATAGCGCCTACTCGAACAGCGGTATGCTCAGCGCAAAGATTGTGGAAATTGGCGCCAACTGGCTTTCGTGCATGACCATCAGCGTGTTCTCGGTCTTATGTTGAAGCCCGGGCGGGATCAGGATGGCGAACTCGCCTTCCTCTAAGTGGAATTCATGGATCTCCCGCAGACCTTCCTCCGTCATGCAGTGGCTTGAGCGATAGGCCTCATCCTCTCCGTAGACAAGACGGTTATACATCTTGAATAGGGTGTAGAGGCTCAGCCCTTTCGGGAAGCTCGGCCAGCGCGCTGGCGTGATACGCGTCTCTTCGTCAATGCCTTGACCCTTGGCCCTGGCTGCGGCAATTGCCTCATCGAGCGGCTGAGCCAAGAGTGAAGCACCACAGCTTGGCAAGGGTTCTTGTTGATCTCGTGCGCGCTGAAAGGTCTCGATGACCTGCTGGTAGTCGTCGAATCTGTGCAGCGGATAATCGATGTACTGAAGCTCATCGGGTGAGAAGCTGCCGTTTTCCCAGCCGTGAATCACGCGCAGGATCAGGTGGCGGCGTCTCATGGGCCGCACCACGAGCAGATGCAGCATGATGTGAATGTGCAGGAGACGCTCTACCGCTTCATTGGAGAAGGCGTCATAGGGAGCTGCGAAGATTTCATGCAGCCGTCCCTGGACGTGCTCCCTGGCTTCTTGGTAGGTCATGGTGTTTTCCATTGAAGATGACTCGCCGACCTCGTTGTCGTTAGATTGCCTAGCATCGCATGCGATGCAGAGTCTGGCTGGGAGAGACCTGAGTGAGATCAATTGTCTGGCAATTGCTGCTGGAAAACCGGCTTGCTCTCGAGTCGCTTTGACCTCTCTGTGCTACTCATCGCCCTTTTCTCGTCGGTGTCAACCTTGGGCGGGCTCGCGCGCGGCCAGCGTCGGCGCAGGCGTTGAACATGGTTGCCGAGACTGTCGCCAAGCACCAGTAAACAGGGCGTCAAGACCAAGGTTAGCAGAGTCGTGAAGCTGAGTCCGCCGACGATTGCGCTGGCGAGCTGCGTCCACCATTGCGTCGAGGGGGCACCGAAACGGATGCTGCGGCCAACCAGGTCGATATTCATCGACAGCACCATGGGCATCAGACCCAGGACTGTGGTGAAGGCCGTTAGAAAAACTGGTCGTAGCCGCCGGCGACCGGTCTCTAGGGTTGCGGCGATCGCGTCTTGGCCCTCGCTGCGAATCCGGTTGTAGGTATCGATCAAGACGATGTTGTTATTCACCACGATGCCGGCGAGCGCAATGATGCCGAGTCCCACCATCACGATGCCAAAGGGCTGACCGGTGATCAGTAGCCCCATCAACACGCCAGCGGTTGAAAAGACGATGGCCGAGAGGACCAGGAACGCCTGATACAGGCTGTTGAACTGGCTGACGAGGACCAAGGCCATCAGGAAAATGGCGCTGATGAAGGCTTGGGTCAGAAAGACTGTCGCCTCGCGCTGATCTGCGTCCTCGCCCTTGAAGCGGATGCTGACGGCTGGGTTGCCTGGGGTCTGGTCGAGCGCTTCGCGCAGGCGCTGAAGCTGGCTGTCGACCAGCGTGCCTTCGGCGACGTCGGCCTGAATCCGGATGGCACGGCGCCCGTCGACGCGATGCAGCGTGCCGACCTTAGGGGCCGGGATGACTTGGATGAAGTTGCTGATCGGCACCATGCCGGCTGCGGTTGGCACGCTGAGGCGATCGAGCTGACCGAGGTTGCGCTCGCTCTCGGGGAAGCGCACCCGGATATCGACCTCATCATCGCTGTCCTCGGGTCGATACTCAGAGACCTGAATACCTTGGGTGACCAGTTGAACCGCGTGACCGAGCAGAGCGACATTGGCGCCATAACTGGCCGCGCGCTCGCGGTTCACCTCGAGCCGCCATTCGATACCTGGCAATGGGCGATTGTCGTCGACATCGACGAACCCTCCAAGTCGCTCGATGAGCGCGCGCAGGCGTTCGACCTCGGCTGCGATCTGGCGGGTATCGCGTGCGCTGAGCTCAATCTGGATCGGCTTTCCCTCTGAAGGCCCACCTTCGGCCTTGCGCGTCTCAATGCGAATTCCAGGGATCTCAGCGGTGCGCTCGCGGATCTCATTGAGGATCAGCTCCGCCCGGCGGCGTTGATCCCAATCGATCAATTCGAGCTGAATGGTGCCGACCATATCCTCGGATGTACTGGCTTGTCCGGAGGCGCTGTTGTAAGAGCGGGCGTAGACCGCTGCTAGCTCTTGCATGCCAAGGATGCGCGCCTCGACCTGGCGCACGATGCGATCTTTTTCGCGGATCGAGAGATCGCCCCGGGCATGGATGTGCACCAGCGCCATCTCTGGCTCGACCTCAGGGAAAAACTCGACCCCTTTGCCGAATTGGAGATAGGCGGCGTAAGAGCCGATCAGCGCGAGCAAGGCGAAGCCCAGGGTCTTGACTGGGTGCCGCAACAGCGGCGCGAGCAGCTTGAGATAGGCGTTTGTGATTGCGCCATCCTTGGCGTGCTGCTCGATAGGCTGAAGAGGGCGGCGACGGATGCTTGAGCCCAGCACCGGGACGAAGATCAATGCCATTGCCAGCGAGGCAGACAGGGCGATGATGACCGTGATGGGTAGGTACTTCATGAACTCGCCGACCAGCCCGGGCCAGAACAACAGCGGAAAAAAGACCGCGAGCGTGGTGAGGGTAGAGGCGGCAACAGGCCAGGCCATGCGTTTCGCAGCAGCGGCGTAGGCGGCGCTCGGCGCTTGCCCGGTGGCGAGATGCCGATCGGCGAGCTCGGTGACGACGATGGCGCCGTCCACCAGCATGCCGACGACCAGGATGAGGCTGAACAGGACAACGATGTTGATGGTGAAGCCAAGACTGTTCAGCACTAGGATGCTGGTCAAGAAGGAGCCAGGGATAGCGACCCCGACCAAGAACGCGGAGCCTGGACCAAGCGCGGCCAAGATCACGATCATCACCAGCAGGATGGCGGAGAGCACGTTGTTCTGCAGGTCGCCGAGCAGCTCGCGAATCTCGTCCGATTTGTCCTGCATGTAGGCCACCTGCAGGCTGGCAGGCCAGTGTTCGCGCTCATGCTCGACGATCTCGCGCACGGCAGCGATGGTCTCGATGATGTTGGCACCGACACGCTTCTTGATCTCGAGTGTGACAGCCGGTTGCCCGGCGACGCGCGCGAAGCCCTCAGGGTCCTTGAAGCCGCGGCGCAGGCTGGCGACATCGCCGAAGGTGACGACGGTGTCGCCGGCGGTCTTCACCGGCATTGAGAGCATATCGTCGATAGTCTCGATCACGCCTGGCACCTTCAGCACCAGTCGGCCGGCTCCCGTATCCATTGCGCCTGCAGCCACCAGGCGGTTGTTGCTACTGATTAGGTCGAACAGCTCAGCATAATCAACGCTGTAGGTCTGCATGATGGCCGGGTCGACGATCACCTCCATTAAGGCCTCGCGGTCACCGCCGATGTCGACCTCGAGCACGCCGCTCAGGGTTTCGATGCGGTCCTTGAGATCTCGGGCGATGCGGATCAGCCCACGCTCCGGCATCGGGCCTGAGAGGGCGATGGTGAGCACCGGAAAAAGCGCGACGTTGATCTCGTGCACACTGGGCTCGTCGGTGGCGCTGGGCAGCTCGCTTTGCGCGATATCGACTCGCTCGCGCACATCGGCGAGGGCGCGCTTGCTGTCGAATCCGGCCATGAACTCAAGCTGCACAGAGGCGCGTCCTTCGGTGGCGGTGCTGGTCATTTCCTTGACGCCCTCGATGGTCTGTAGCTCCTTCTCCATGGGGCGGACCAAGAGCCGTTCAGCGTCTTCAGGTGAGATGCCATCATGGGTCATCGCGACATAGATGATGGGCACGGTGACATCGGGCTCGGCCTCTTTGGGAATCGACTGATAGGCAGCGAGCCCGGCCGCGAGCAGGAAGGCGAGCGTGAGGAGCACCGTGCGGCTGCGTGAGAACGCCAGATCGATGAGCGCGTTCATGAGCGCTCCGAGGCTGCTGAGTCCGCTATGACCGGCTTGACGCGCTCACCTTCACTGACGAAGCCCTGACCCTGAGTGATGATGCGAGCCTGGAGTGGGAGGCCGGAGACCCAAACGCCGTCCGCTTGCGAGTGAATCAGCGTAACCGGGTAGAACGCGACCCGGTCGCTGGCATCAACCGTGCGGACGCCCATGCGTCCGGCATCGTCGAGCGTGAGCACGGCTGGAGAAATGAGATGACCGCGTTCTTCGCCGATCTTGATATGCAGCTCGGCGCTGACGCCGCTGGCAAGGGCGAGCTCAGGATTGGAGATGTCGGCTTCGATCCGGAAACTCCGTGTCTGCGGATTGGCTACCTGAGCGATATAGCTAAGCTGACCCCTGGCCTGGGTACCGTCTAAGAGTGTGATCGCGACTGACTGGCCGAGCTGCAAGGCGCTCGCGCTTTGCTGAGGAACTTGCCCGACTGCCTTCAGGCGGCGGTTGTCGACAAGCTCCAAGATCTCGTCTCCCCGTTGCACTAGACTGCCAAGCTCGACCTCGCGAGTTTCGACCACGCCGGCGAAAGGCGCGCGAATCTGCAGCCGGTCGATATCAAGCCGGAGCCGGGCCAGCTCGGCCTGAGCGCTTGCCAACGCGGCTTGGGTCTGTTTGATCTGGGTGCGGGCCTGCATGCCCTGGCTGCCGAGTTTCTCGGAAGCGGCGAGCTCGAGCTGGCGCGCGGCAAGTTCAGCTTCGGCTCGAGCCAACTGCGCTGGTCGGTCGTCTTCTGCCAGCTCGACCAGAACGGAACCTGTGTCGACTTGGGCGCCTCGAGCCACCGGCAGTCGTGCAATCTTACCCTCGGTCTCGGCGCGCAGTCTGACCCTGCGCCATGGCTCGAGGTGTCCTAAAATCCGGATCTCGCGATCGATGCTTGAGGCAGCGCTCTCTGAGACCAGTACCCGCATGGGCTGTGCCGCTGCTGCTGACGCAAGGGCGGAGTCGTCCGGTTGCTCAGTCCGCGAGGCGTCCACCAAAGCGCCGCTGAGCATCCAGAGCGTGACGGCAGTTGCAAGTCCGATCGCCAAGATGACTGAGCGCTTCATGCCTAAAGGGGTCTCTGGTAGGAATAAGGGGCCGAGTAATCAGGGACCTAGCAACAAGGGTACCCCGATGCGCCAGGGATGCCGGAGCGGGCTAGGCGATTGGGGCTGATCGCTTCGGTCCGAGCAGACCGAGGAGGGTCGCCGATACGCTGGCGAATAGATTAGAGGGGTATTTGAGCGGCAGGTTCGCGTTGCTGAGGTTGATCGCTCGAGGAAGGCCGTGCTTGTACTAGCCGCTTAGCGGCTAGGCCGCAACACTCTCGACGATCGCGTCGACATCGGAGAATGAAAACGGCTTTTCCAAGACGGCGGCAACATCAAGCAACGCGAGGCGTTCGATCTCTTTTTCGCGTAGCTCCGAGAAGCCGGTGATGACGATGACGCGGCAGCGGTGATGTTTTTGGCGCAGTCGCTCGAGTAGATCAACCCCATCGATCTCGGGCAGCACCATATCCAACACGAGTAGATCATAGCCATCGCGATCACAGAAGATCTCTGCCAGATGGCCGTCGAAAGCGGCAACGGCCTCATGGCCCCGGGCATTGAGATGGTCTGCAAGAATGGTTGCAAGCAATCGATTGTCGTCGACAACGAGGATTCTCATCACGCAGACTCCAATGAGTGTAGGCGTTTGCTACAGTCAGGGCAGATGCCGTGACTGATGCGCGGCATGGTCTCTGCGGCGAAGAGGCGAAGCTGCATCACGGCCTCCTCCACCTCAACCCAGGCGTGCTCGGCAAGCACCGTCTTGCACCAGCTACACATCGACAATACGCGCCGTGAGGCTGGTTGGTGTCGGTGAAACTCGATCAGCGGCATATAGGGTCTTGGCTCAGTTCGCAATAACCGGCTGGCGAATTCGATCTCGTCGCTGTCGGCGAGATAACGCATCTGCATCTGCATCCAACGGCGGCGCTCCGGCGAGTCGCAGCGGTAGCCGAATTGCAGCGCCTCTCGCGAGGCACGCGCGCGCTCGATGAGGAGCTGATAGACATGGCGCGTCTCCTCGTCCGCGATGACCGAGAACAGGGGCCGCCCCAACTCTGCCCCGGCGGTTGTTGCGTAGCCGTTGTCCGAGGCGAACGCAAGCCATGCCTCGCTGACGAAGCTGATGCGTAGCTCAGCATCGACGCGATGAACATAGCTTGGGTGTGCTGGTTCGATTGCCATAAAGCGGTCAGCCATGAGCTTAAAGCCTAGCAGACTCCCTGGAAAACGAACGGTATTTCCCCGCATTTTTTATCGACTCGCCGTCCGCCTTGGTTGCGCCCCTGCGCCGACCTCGCTAGTTTGTGCGGAGGACACAAACAATCCAAACCACCAGAGGGGACATCGACCATGCAGAAGAAATCGTCTACGCTGATGCTTGGCGCCGCGTTGATCCTGGGCGCTGGAGGGCCGGCTAGGCTGTACGCTCAGGGTGCCGAGCCGGCCATGGAGGGGATGATGAGCGCGCAGTTGAGCGGGAAGGTCATGGTGGTCAATGCAGAGACACGCCTGATGACCTTGAAGGACGCCGATGGGGTCTACCATGTGTTGCATGTGCCACCGGAGGTCTCGCGCATCGATCAGATCAAGATCGGCGATGAGGTGAGGATCACGCAGATATCGACCGCATTGATCGAACTGGTTCCGGCCGATGAGGCTGGTCTAGTCGCGAGCGAGCGAAGCACCGACGTCGATCGTCAGGCCGGCAAGAAGCCTAGCGGCAGCATGACCGACACCCTGACCATTTATGGCAAGGTAGTCGCGATGGATAGCGCCAAGGGTACCCTGACCATCGAAGGGCCGAACCAGACGCGTAGGCTCGATGTCGATGATCCGAGCCTACTCGAGGGGGTATCGGTCGGCGATGGCGTGATTGCGCGTTTTCAGAACCTGATCATTGGCGAGGTCAGGTAATCGCTGAGTCATCAAGATCAGTGATTGTAGAATCAAGTCAGTGATTGTAGAGGGAGGCGTCTCCGGCCCCATGCAGACTGGCTGCTGAGGGCTGGAGCGATTTAAGTTGTGAAGCTATCCTCAACCAATGCACTGAGTCTGGTTCCCGGACGCAACTGCTGGCGCGTCGAGCAGGCTCGGCGTGTCGGCATCTGTGTCGATGGCGAGTGCTATTTCGGCATGCTGCGTCAGAGCTTGATCAAGGCGCAGCGGTTCATTGCGATTGCGGCCTGGGACATCCACAGCCAGCTTGAGCTGGTCCGCCCAGCCCCTGGTGATGGCTGGCCAACCAGGCTTGGAGCACTCTTGCTCCGCCTGCTTGAGCTGCGCCCAGAACTCGAGATCTTCATTCTGCTTTGGGATTACGCGCCCATCTATGCGCTCGAGCGTGAGCCGCTATTCTTTGGCGATGCGCCTTGGCAGAGGGATGCGGAACAGCGTCATCCACGGCTGCACTTCATCCTCGATGACGCGCATCCGCTGCTCGCCAGCCAGCATCAAAAGCTGGCGATCATCGACGGTGCCTTGGCCTGGTGTGGCGGTTTCGACATCAGTCAATGGCGTTGGGATACCGAAGCGCATCTCGCCGACGAGCCGCGCCGGTGCGATCCTGACGGTGATCCCTACCCGCCGTTCCACGATCTGCAGATGCTCGTCGATGGTGATGCGGCGATGGCACTTCTGGAGCTCTTTGCCGAGCGCTGGGAGCGGGCAGGGGGCGGCGCTCCACCAGTGCTTCACTCAGTGGCAGGGGCGCCTGCCGAGATGACATCGCAACCAGCTGTTGAACGTCGGACAGGCAGTGAAGGCAGCGATGAAGCCCCCAACAACGAGACGATCGACGCTTGGCCGGCACAGTTGAAGCCGCTGCTGCGAGACCAGCCGATCGGGATTGCACGCACATTGCCGGCGTTTAATGGGCGGCCCGAGGTTCGTGAATCCGAGCAGCTCTACTTAGACATGATCGCGTCCGCCCGCGAGCTGATCTACATCGAGAATCAGTACCTGACCTCACGCTCGGTCGTTGCGGCGTTGCAGCAGCGTCTGCAGCAGCCCGAAGGTCCGCTGATCTTGATCATCCTGCCACGCGAGACCGGCCATTGGCTTGAGCAGCATACGATGGACCTGATTCGGGCTCGGCTGCTCAAGACGCTGCGTGACCAAGATCAGTATGGCCGCTTGCAGGTCTACTATCCGGACTTGCCGGCACTGGGGGATGAGTGTCTCATGGTGCACGCGAAGCTGATGATCGTCGACGACCGCGTGCTAAGGCTCGGCTCCTCCAATCTCAGTAATCGCTCGATGGGGCTGGATAGCGAATGCGACCTCTGTCTGATCGGCGACACCGAGGCAGCACGGGCCGAAATCCAGCGTTTGCGACGGCGCCTGCTGGCGATGTTCCTGTCGACCGATGCAGACAGCCTGGCTGCTATAGAAGCCGATTGGCTATCCCAACACAAGACTGGAAACGATGCCCGAGAAGGTCTGCGGTTGCGACCACTCGCGCCCAGCCTCGATCCTGAGTGGGATCGGCAGATCCCGGATGAACGTCTGATCGATCCGGATCGGCCACTGTCGCCGGACTGGGTCGGTGATGTCGTTGTTGGCGACGAGCATCAGCCCCATGCGCGCTGGCGTGCGCTTCTCGGGGTGGGCCTAGTGTGCTTGTTTCTGGTGTTCGCGGCGCTCTGGCGATGGACGTCGGTGGGCGACTGGATAGAACCGCGGCAGTTGGCTGAGGCCGCTCGGGCGCTGACGCACTCGGTATGGGGGCTGCCGGTGACACTAGCCGTCTTCGTGCTTGCGAGCCTGGCTGCGATTCCCGTGACCTTGCTGATCTTGGTGGCGACCTTGATGTTTGCTCCATTGCCCGGCGCCTTGATTGCGCTTTTAGGGTCCTGTCTGGCGGCTGCCGCCGGCTACCAGATTGGCCACTTTACGGGGGCTGCAGCGGCAGAGAAGTATCTCGGCGGTCGTCTTGGCGACCTGCGTCAACGGCTATCGAAGCGCGGTATCTCGACGATCGTGGTACTGCGCATCGTGCCAGTGGCCCCTTTTGCTATCTTGAATCTGCTCGCTGGGGCGATACAGGTTCGCTTTCGCGACTATCTGATCGGCACCCTGATCGGCATGGCGCCCGCTGTGATGGCGATGGCGTTGTTCTCGCAAGGTCTCGTTGAGCTGCTGGGTCGCGCCGATATGCGCTCGCTCGCGCTCTTGCTTGGCGGAATACTGATTGGGGCTGGCCTGTTCTGGCTCGGTCGGCATCTGTTGCGAAAATAGCGTTCATGGGCCTGCGAGAGACCATCAGGGTAGCCAGTTACAATATCCATCGCGCGGTTGGCGGCGATCGCCGCAAGGACCCGTTGCGCATCGCCGAGACCATCGCTGCCCTCGATGCGGATTTGATTGCTCTGCAGGAGGTGGAGACACCTGTTCGGGAGGCGCCCCTGATCTTTTTACAGCGGCTAGCGGCGCTCGGCTACGAAGCGCGCCTTGGTCATACCATGCAACGCGGGGCCCATCACTACGGCAATCTGCTGCTGAGCCGCTTGCCGGTGCTCAGCCATCACCGATTGGACATCAGTCAGCCAGGACGCGAGCCGCGTGGGCTGATCGATGTCCGCATCACACTGGGGTCACTGAGTCCGCCGGCGGGCGCAGAGGCGTCGGCGACTGCGGCGCCGTTGGTCTTGCGTTGTCTGGCGACTCATCTTGGCCTCAACGCCTCTGAGCGTCGGCGACAGATTGCGGCGATCCTGTCGCACCTGCGCACGACGAGCCCTGGCGGCTGTGCACTCACGGTGCTGATGGGGGATTTCAACGAGTGGCGGCGCAATAGCCCCAGGCTTGCGCCGATTGATCGCTTGCTGCGACCGGCAGCAATGCCGGCCAGCTTTCCGTCAGGATGGCCGTTGTTGGCACTCGACCGGCTTTGGCACGGGCATGGACTCGAGTTGGTCGAGGGCTCGGTGGTGCGCACCTCGGCGACGCGCGCAGCCTCCGACCATCTGCCGCTTTGGGCTGAGCTCCGTTTGCGCAGCGCAGGCGAGGCAGGAGCCCCGGATTGCGCCTGTAGTCGGTTGGTCGCTGATCTCGGTGGCTGATGCCCTGGAGCGCGAGGACATCAGCTTGGTGTTGGGCGGCTTGTCGATTTTGTCGCTCATGCCGCGCGATCTGGTCCAGAGAATGCATGTGCTGTTGTGAATAGGACGACATGCCCTGAGCGTCTGCGCGCAGATAGTCTCGGTTTGCCGGTTTGCCGGTTTGCCGTGCAGCTTGGCTGGGGTGAGTCATGCCATGCTTGGAGGCATTCATCAAAGCATCAAAGAGGTATCCGCAGCTCGTCGCGGAATCCGGCCCCCATTGAAGAGGACGAAGCCCATGATCTCGACGCCTAGTTCAAGCAGCATCGATGGCGAGCTTGGCCGTTGCCGGCTTGACCCGATGCGCGAGCGGTTGAACGCGCTTGAGCGTCGTTCGCTGTTGGCCGAGCAGGCACGGCAGCAGGCGCATCGCTTGCGCTCGCCATTGAGTGTGATTGGGCTGGTCTCCGAGACGCTCCAGATCGATCTCGGCGATGACCGTTCTTACTCGGAGCGGTTGCAGCGGGTGCTGGATGCGGCCTCTACGCTCTCCTCCAGCTTGCGTCGAAGCCTGGAATCGAATCGCTTTGCCGATGGCCCGAAACGTGCGGTAGATGTGGCTCGGGTGGCGGCAGACGTCGTGCGGGCCTTTGGTGGACGCGTCGTCAGTCCAACCGGCGACGACAGCGCAGAGGCTGAGTCCGAGGGGCTTGACCAGGCGGTGGGAGCTGAAGTCTTGATCGATGAGCAGGGCTTAGAAGCTGCGCTCGTCCATCTTTTACGGTTGATCGGCGTCGGCTACGCAGGCAATGCCAGGGTAGTGCCGGAGCCTCTGTTGCGCGTCGAGCAGGATCAGCACGCGGGGCGGGTGCGGTTGCGGCTGACCTTGACCCATGCGCCTCAGCCTCTGGAGCCGGTCCCGACTGAACGTGCTGATTACGGGTTAATGCTTAAAGTGGTGGAGCGGGTGACGCGTGATCAGGGTGGCCTGCTCGTGCTCAGCGATCACCAAGTGAGCTTCGAGCTTCCGACAGTCTCAGCGGTTGCTTAACCCCAGCTTCAGCGCGGTTCGCTGCAGATTAGCCGAACAGTTGGGATGAGGTTGCTCCAGATCGCATGCAGTCGAGGTCTGCGAAGACTTAGCACGACGCACAGCAATCTGTGAACCTCCACTGGCGAGGGATCAGCATCGCCAGTGGATGGGCGGGCAGCATCGAAGAAGCGCTTAGCGAAGTTTGCGCTTCCTCTCCAGGGGTGATGGCGCGCTCTGAGCCTCAGCCCAGCAGGCTATTGCCAAGTAGCGGCGCGATCACCAGACTGACGATGGCCATCACGTTGATGAGGATGTTCATCGAGGGGCCTGAGGTGTCCTTGAAGGGGTCGCCGACGGTGTCGCCGACCACGGTCGCCTTGTGGGTGTCAGAGCCCTTGCCGCCGTGGTTGCCCTTTTCGACGAATTTCTTGGCGTTATCCCAAGCGCCGCCAGCGTTGGCCATGGTCAGCGCAAGGAGCACACAGCCGAGTAAGGCGCCGCCGAGCATGCCGCCTAGGGCGGCTGGACCAAGGATGAAGCCGACCGCCCAGGGTGCGGAGATGGCGACAACGCCGGGCATGACCATCTTCTTCAGTGCCGCGGTGGTGGCAATGTCCACGCAGCGAGCGGTGTCGGGCTCGGCAGTGCCTTCCAGCAGCCCCGTGATCTCGCGGAACTGGCGGCGGATCTCGTTGATCATCGCGAAGGCGGCTTCACCGACCGCGGTCATGGTCATCGCGGCAATCGAGAAGGGTAGGATGCCGCCGATGAACAGACCGATGATGACCATCGGGTCGCTCAGCAAGAGCTCGAAGTCGGGCACGTGCAGCGAGACGCTCTCGATATAGGCCGTGATGATGGCGAGTGCGGCCAAGGCTGCCGCGCCAATCGCGAAGCCCTTGCCGATGGCCGCGGTGGTGTTGCCGAGCTCGTCGAGCGAGTCGGTGATGCGCCGGGTCTCGACCCCCAGGCCAGCCATCTCAGCGATACCGCCGGCATTGTCGGCGACCGGACCATAGGCGTCGATGGCCATGGTGATGCCAACCGTGGCGAGCATGCCAACGGCGGCAATGCCGACGCCGTAGAGACCTGCGAGCTGGTTTGAGACGAAGATGATGACGCTGATGGTGAGGAGCGGCACGATGACCGAGCGCATCCCCACAGCAAAGCCAGTGATGATCACCGTTGCTGGGCCGGTCTCGCCGGCGAGCGCAATGCTCGCGACCGGTTTCGACGAGGTGTAATACTCGGTGACCAGCCCGATCACGATGCCACCCAATGCACCTACCAGTACGGCGCCCCAGACAGAGGCGTTGACGCCAGTGCCGATGATGACCAAGAAGGCCACCAACATGAACAGCAGGCTCGCCCCAATGGTGCCGATGCGTAGTGCGCGCTCCGGGGCTTGGTTGGAGAAGCGCTGCACTAGCCAGATGCCGGCGATAGAACAGAGCAGGCCCGCTGAGGACAAAGCCAACGGCAGGAACATCAACGCCTGACGCTCACCAATGGGGTCGATGATGTCTGCAGCCAGGGTGGATGCGATGGCGATGGTGGCGATCATGGCGCCGCAGTAGGACTCGAAGATATCCGAGCCCATGCCGGCGACATCACCGACATTGTCACCGACATTATCGGCGATAACACCCGGATTACGCGGGTCATCCTCTGGGATGCCAGCCTCGACCTTACCGACCAGGTCGGCGCCCACATCGGCGCTCTTCGTGAAGATGCCGCCGCCAACGCGGGAGAACAGCGCCACACTAGAGGCGCCCATGCCGAAGCCATGAATGGCGTGGGCGGTTTCAGGATCACCGCCGAACAGCAGATATAGGGTGCCAAGGCCGAGCAGTCCAAGCGAGGCGACCGCGAGCCCCATGATCGAGCCGCCGAAAAAGGCCACTGTGAGCGCTTCTGCCGGGCCCTTGGTGTGGGCCGCGACGGTGGTGCGCACGTTGGCCTGGGTGGCGGTGTTCATGCCGATGAAGCCGGCGAGCGCCGAGGTGAGCGCGCCAATCACGAAGGCGAGCGCGGTCTTCCAGCCGAGGAAGAAGAAGAGCACGACCACGAGTACGCTGGCAAAGAGGCCAAGCATCGTGTATTCCCGGCGCATGAAGACCATGGCGCCAAGATGGATGGCGTCGCCGATGGCGGCGACCTTCGATTCGCCCTTCGGATAGGCCTTGACGGTGCGGAAAATGATGTTCGCTGCCACCAGGCCAAGGATCCCAAAAAGAATGGGTATTAGAGCATTGAGGCTCATGGTGTGATTACTCTCCCTCTCGCTCGAATCATTGTCGTTATGATGGGAAACGCCGAGCTGCTAATGCGTGCTCGGCGGGTCGATCTTGCGGTTGGCTGCCGCCCTGAGGTGCTGGCCAGGCCGCGTGCCATGTCGCTACATGGCGCGCCAGAAGCGATAGTTCGTCGCCTCAATCTCGGCCCGAGCGGGCATCGGGAAGAAGCGTGTCGCGTCTTGTGACGCAAACATGAAACCGTGGCGGATGACCTTATACGGGATGGTCTCGAAGGCGCTGTCGAGTCGCAGCCCTTTGCTCTGCTTATCCGGGTCAGCGCGAAGCTCCATGATCGCTGCTCGCAGGTTCGATGGATGCAAGCCAGGGATCGGCGCATGCATGGTGGGCCGATCCTCGAATTCTTCGAGGAAGTGTTCGATGTCCAGCTCGATCTGGGTATAGAACTGTTTCGGGGCCCCCTTGGGGAAGTTTGGATCAGTGATGTATTTGCCGAACGCGGGGAAGTCGAGACGTGACATCACCAGCATGCGCAAGGGTGCGATCTCGGCGTAGATTCGTAGGAAGCCTTCTTCGTGGGTCTTGTCATAGGCTGCGGCGTCGAGTGGAAGGGTATAGCCCTCCGGCGTGCTCAGAAAGACTCGCTTGATCGCATTCAGATCAATATGCTCGAGGACACGGTAGGTAGAGATGAATTTGGTCGCTTTCGGGCGACCATCCGGATGCGGCTTCAAGGAAGCGATCGCATCATCGATCTTGAAATACGGATGGCGGTACTGAAGGTCGATCTCGGCAAAGACCACCTTGCCCGCATAATAGCGGACGGAGCCTGCGGTGTAATGCTTGGCAAAGGCCTCTGGGTCCAATTGTGAGGCGACCAGAGCCGGGTTGGGTGCCAGGATCTGATACAGATGACTGTCGAATTGCATGCTCTATTCCCCTGGTTGGGCGTCGGCGACGAGACCTGTTCGATGGGTCCAATGTGTTAGAACTCGTCGGTCTGTGGGCGCGATTGCAACAAACGCGGTGCGCTTGCGGCCTGACCCTGATCTCTCGACATTGAATCGCTGTTGTCATTACGGACGCCGTCGACCAAGAAGCGCAGGTCGTCGACGATTCTCTTGAGCTGTGCAGCCTGATTGGCGAGCTCCTCACTAGCTGCGGCAGACTCTTCGGCGTTCGAGGCGCTGATCTGAGTGACCTTGTCCATCTGCGAGACCGCGAGGTTGATCTGCTCAACACCGCGTGCCTGTTCATCGCTGGCCGTTGCCACCTCGCTCATCAGCTGGGTGACCTGGGTACTGGCGGTCACGGTCTCTTCGAAGAGCGAGACCATCTCCACGGCGACGGCCTTGCCTAAGTATTTCTCCAGCTCTGAAGATACTTCCTTGATGCGGGATGCATTCTCCTGTGCAGACTTCATCAGCTCATTGGTGTTCTTGACCTCTTCAGCACTGCGTTGAGCAAGCTTGCGGACCTCGTCAGCGACGACGGCGAAGCCTTTGCCTTGTTCGCCGGCGCGCGCGGCCTCAACTGCTGCATTCAGGGCGAGCAGATTGGTCTGGAACGCGATGCCATCGATGGTGTTGACCACCTTGGCGGTGCTGTTGGTACTTTCCTCGATGGCCTTGATGGCGATGTCGAGCTTTTGCAGGCGTTGCTTGACTTCGTCAGCGGTTGCCCGCGCCGCTTTGACGCCCTGATCGGCCTTCTCGTTGGCTGTGCGACTCAGTGCATCGGCCTCGCGTGCATGCTCGGCGTTTTGCCTTGTGCCGGCGGCCATCTCTTCGACGCTGGAGCTGGTCTCCTCAAGGCTGCTGGCTTGCTCGCCGGCGCCTTCGGCCATTTGCTGGCTGCTGATATTAACGTGGCCGCTGACGGTCGCAACCTGTTCGCTGCCTTCTTGCAAGCCTTTCACGACGCGGTTAATCGGGCCGACGATCGAGCGGGTGATCAGCCACGCGAGAACGATGCCAATGATCAGTGCGATGACCTGGCCGATCATGACCACTAGACTGCTGAGGGTCAGGCTCTGCATGGACTCATCGGCAATGCGTTGCGTGGCGCGGAGACCTGCGTCGGCCGTGGCGACTGTCGCGGCGATCAGTTCATTGCCGGCTCGCGTGCGGGCGGTCGACAGTTCGTCGTTAATTTTCCAGTTGGCCACTAGGGCTTCCAGGGCCTTGCGGTAGCCTGCCGCCGCCGTACCCGTCTGTTCGATTTGAGCCACGAGCGCCGTATCGGTCGTTGTCGTGAGGAGTTGATCCAACAGTGCTTGGATCCTCGGTAGATGACTGGTGATGGCTTGGTCGATCAAGGTCAGGTCATCGAGTGCTTGGCCCCTGAATGCGGCGATGCGGCTCTCGTTGCCTAAACCGACAATCTCGTTCGCGAGGGTGATGTCACGATGGCGGGCGAGCATGTCCGTCGTGAGCGCTTCGACCTGGTCATTGAGAAAGGCATCGGACTGATTGATGAATGTGGCTGCAGTCTGGTCCATCGTATTACGCAGGCTTGCCAGCTGCTGCTCGCTGGCCGAGAAGCCTTTATCGGATTCCCTGGCGAATGCTTCAATGGCGCTGAGATAGTCAGCAGCGCTCTTGGCAATGGCGTCAATCTGATCAATATTGATTTGGCTACGCGTCGTTGGCCTAATTGTATCTAGCTCCGGAGCGATCTTTTGAAGACTCTCGATCGCCTCGCGGCGCGCCGCCGTTTGGCCGGTCGCTTGCGCTCTAAAGTTTGCAACACGTGCGTCGGAGCCAAGATCGACCACGCGAGTGACCGCCAAAACCTTTGCTGTACGTTCTTCGAGCGTCTGCTCGAACATGCGATTTTGAAGGTCTAAGAATTGGCTGGAGGCCTGCAAAAAAGCAGCGGCATTGTCATCTAGCTGTCGGCGGTTCGCGGCAAAGGCCTGTTGGGCCTCTTGTGTTTTCTCCATCAGCTCGAAGTAGGTGTTGCGAGCCTGTTCCGCAGCTTGAATCTGTCCGCCAAGCGCGGTCAGGTGCGTTGCCTTCTTCTCCAGTGCCCGCGCGTCCGCGAGCGCTTCATCGAGGAGCGCCGCCTCGGTCTGAGATTCGAGCCAGAAACGTTCGATGCCGGTGAGTCCGTACCCGCGCATGGCGTACATGAGGCGGTTCGCTGCGCCGCGCAGACGTGTGGCGACTTCGACTTCAGGGACATACTCCTCTGCTAACTGGACTGACTGGCTCTTGACCGTCAGCATGTTGAGGGTCGCGATGCCGCCGAGTAGGGCGGTAATCGCGATCATTGCCGCGAATCCCAAGATGATCTTGCTGCTAAGCTTTAGATTTTGAAACATGTTCGTACTAGCATCTTCAGTCTATGGACGTCTGATCTGTTCCAGGCAGAGCAACGACAACTTGTTTATTTGATAAGGGTTTTTGGCTAGCGAGGGGTCACCCGGCCGGTTTCTGGAATCCATTGGCCAGGTCATCAGTGCCTGCTTGTCCCCGTGCAACTATAGCTTAGAACCTGCATGGTCATCAGGGTGGCGACTCGTTGGCCTCGGGTTTTCCATGCGACAGCGCATGATTGTGTGCTCTGGCGCAATGTCGAAGATTGACTTGGCATGCCGCAAGAACCCTGGGTTTGGAGTCTAAGCCTTTGAGGAGACTGCCTTGACACCCTTCTATCTTCTGCTGCTGATTGCGGTGGTGATTATCATTGCCATGCTGCAAGCCCTCGTGCATGGACGCGGTCTGCGTCTGCAGGGGGAGCCGTTCGAGCGACGAGCCTTGCTGTCGGCGGATGAGCAACGTGGTTACCAGATGATCTCAGCAGCGGTGGGCGATAGCTATCGGGTCTGTCCGCGGGTGGCGGCCTTGGCCTTATTGCGGCCGCTGCCGCGTATCGGCCGGCAACAGCGGCGTCTGGCGCACGGACTCTTAGCCGAGGGCTGGGCGGACCTGCTGATCTGCACGAGGAACGAGCTTTACCCCTTGGTGGCGGTTCGGCTAAAGCTGGCTCAGACCGGGCGTGCTCAACGCCGGATTGACTCGCGCCTGCAAGCGGCCTTTGCCGCAGCCGGACTGCCCGTCATCGAGCTTATGGCGGGCGATCTGCCATCCGCAGAGCGCCTGTGCGAGCTGGTTGCAGAGGCAATTGCGTTGGCTGACGTCCCAGTGGTTGCCCGAGCCGAGCCGATCAGCAACGACGATGACGAGGATGCGCTCTTGTCCGAACTTGCAGCGGCTATGCGCGAGCCTGATGATCAAAGCGAACGTTGATGCCCGACCTGGGCATCAGGCCTGGTTTGGTTGCTGAGTCATCTAAGGCTGACCATCTAAGGTCGATTGGTCGCCGCGCTCGGGTCGAGCCAGAGACGCCCATCGGCGAGCTCGAGTCGATAGGTGCGGATGGGCTCATCGGCTGGCTCGTCCTCGGGTGCGCCGGTCTCGAGGCTGAAGCGGCTGCCGTGCAACGAACATTTGATCCGAGCGCCATCCAGGCAGCCATAGGAGAGTGGGTAGTCTTCGTGGCTGCAGTTGTCTTCGACCGCATAGAAGCGGTCGCCAACTCGAGCGATGATGTAGGACTTTTGCCCTACCTCAACCTGAATGAATTTGCCGGGCTGGATCTCCTCGGCCTTGGCAACGTCGACGAAAGGCGATTGCATGATCAAGGCTCCCCTCTCAACGCAAGCGGCGCGCGACGGCACCTGAGTCGAGCGCGGCGCGGACACGATCAGCACCAGCGGCAATGGTCTGCTCGCGTCCCAGATGCCAGAGGATAAGCGCACCGGAGAAGACCAGGCTGTCGTAGGTAGGACCAGGCTGGCCTTCTAACGCCGCCATGCCGGCTTGCGCGGCGGCCTTGGCCGTGGCAGGAACATCGACCGCGACGGCGATGTCGTCAGTTGGACGGTTGCTGGTCGGCAGATTGTCCGGCAAGGGCACGGCGCGCACATTTTGCTCGATGCCGAGCGCCGCCGGGTCGATATCGAATGACTGCTCCTCGCCGAAGTGCTGGTAGTTGAAACAGACGCCCGTCTGGCGCAGTGAAGGCACGATGCCACCCTCGACACCGCGCACCAGTAGTGCTGATTCGAATCCCGCATGGCGCGCGAGCAGGGCATAGATACGCGGATAGGGTTTATGCACATAGCCGGTGACCAAGTGGGTCTTATGGCGACCATGGATCGGCCGCGCCAAGACCTCAACCGTCGTGATGGCCTGACGTTTGACGATGGTGCTGCGCAGTGGCACCAACTCATGCAGCTTAGGCGCAAAGGCGCGTTGGTCGATGTAGGTCCAGCCGATCTCCGGGTCCGAGACGCGCGCGGCGGACTCGGTCGGACTGAGGTCGACCGGGAATCCTGCCGCCTCCAGCACATGGCGGTGGGTGACGCCGAACTTGGGCCCGACCGCATCGACACCATGCGATACCGCCGGCACGCCGCATTCCGCCAAGATGGGCGCTAGAAATGGTGAAGCCGGTAGGCAGCGGTTGTAGCCATCATAGGGATCAGCGAGGTCAACCACCTCGTCGACCTCGGCGACCACATGGTTAGTGGCATCGCGCACCGCATCCAGGATGCCACGCTGCTCATCATCGGTCTCGCGCTTCATCCGCAGCGCGATCAAGAAGATGCCAGCTTGCACCGGATCGACAGCGGCATCCAGGATGGCGTTCATGCCGAGTCGAGCCTCGTCGAGCGAGATGTCCTTCGACAACTCCGGGCCGGTGGCAATGCGTTGCAGGATGGAGCGCATCGAGCGTTGGGTTTCGTTCATGGGTAGGGACATCTCGTGGAGGCTGGGGCAATAAGACTAGGAGCAATAGGACTGGGATCAAATAAGCATGGCGCAGGCGGATACCCAGCGTGGCAACTCCGCAAAGCTCGGGGTTGCCGGAGCCGGGTTCAAGGTGCTGCGTCTTGGGCCGTCTTCTCAATCGCGCCAGCGTTTCTGCAAGTCACCATAAGCATCGATGCGCCGATCGCGCAGAAAGGGCCAGATGCGACGCACCTGTTCGCAGCGGGCCAGGTCGATCTCGGCGATCAACAGGCTCTCCTTGTCAGCCGGAGCGCGCGCTAGGATCTCACCTTGCGAACCGCAAATGAAGGAGTTTCCCCAGAACTGGATGCCGTGCTGAGTCGTCGGTGCTGACATTGAGGTTTTTGCTCCTGCTCCTGCTCCTGCTCCTGCTCCTGCTCCTGCTCTAGCGGCAGGACTAGGCTCGAACCCAACGCGATTGCAGGCGAGTAAGGGTAGGCCATTCGCGATGGCGTGACCGCGCTGCACCGTCATCCAAGCATCGAGCTGGCGCGCCTGTTCATCCGCACTATCTAGCGGGTCCCAACCGATCGCAGTCGGATACAGCAGCAACTCCGCGCCAGCCAGCGCCATCAGGCGTGCTGCCTCCGGAAACCATTGGTCCCAGCATACGAGTACGCCTAACCT
Organism: Lamprobacter sp.; assembly: GCF_034860625.1. NCBI lineage: Bacteria > Pseudomonadati > Pseudomonadota > Gammaproteobacteria > Chromatiales > Chromatiaceae > Lamprobacter > Lamprobacter sp. Next base: position 90,976 of record NZ_JAYESN010000002.1, on the reverse strand, counting down.
GCCAACCGCGGTGTCGACTGGCGCAAAGCCGAGATCGCCCGGGGTGAAATAGAACTTCTCATAGAAGCCCGGATCATCCGGGATGTGCATCTTCCGATACACCCCCGCTAGACGACCATCGGCGTCCAAGACAACGGCGGTATTGTGATAGACCCCCGGCCCGCGGCGTTCGAAGACCGAGCCGACGATCACCATGCGGTGCTCGGCTGCCAAGGCTCCAAGCCACTCCGTGGTCGGGCCGGGGACAGGCTCGGCGTGATCGAATGCAGCCGTGTCCTCAGTTTGGCAGAAGTAAGGGCCATTGTGCAGTTCCGGAAGCAAGGTGAGCTGGCAACCGCTCGCGACGGCGCGCTCCAGCTGATCCTGGTATCCATCTTGGGTGTTCAGAACGGTGAGCTGGGCGGTTGCTTGGATTAGTGCAGTTTGTAGCATGGATGATGACAGTCGAGCATTCGCGGAGGCCAAAGTTTGGGGGCACCAATGATGACGCGGCTAACGCCGAACATGATTCCCGGGGCCTGCGCAGAAAAAATTTGCGAGCACAGGGGCTTAGGGGCCATGAAAGGCTCGTAATAATGATTGGTCAAGTAAGCTAAGCTAGGGATAGTCATCAAAAGCCGGCTAACCCGCGACAGTAGGCAGCGCGACAAAATAATCGCTAAAAACGAGACATTGTAAACAAAAAATGACCTGCAATCATTACATAATTCATAAAGTAACCTGTTGCCTAACACCGAGACTTATGCTCAAGGTGGCTGGAAGGTCGCCACACAAGGCGATGCTAGGAGTGACACTGGTGGAGGTGATCGTTGCGGTAGCCGTACTTAGTATCATTTTGTCCGTGGCCGCTCCGTCCTTCAGTGACATGATGAACAGAAATCGTCTGAAGGTAGCAGCTGAAGCTATTTACGCTCATCTGCAATTCGTACGCTCTGAGGCGATTAAACAGGGCCGCGATTTATTTGTCAGAATAAAGCTAGGAGATGATTCGGTAAGCGAAAACTGGTGTGTAGGTATTTCAAATAGCAGTGGCTGCGATTGTGATACTTCAGGTTCCTGTCGATATGGACCTGCCGCAAGCCTCATTGAGAACAATTTATCGTCTGCAAATCATGATGCAATCAAGCTACAATCGAATCGGACAGGTATTAAATTCGATAGCCGTCGGGGAACAAGTAATGTTGTGGGTACGGTTTCTGTAATCAATGCTAATTTAGATTCTATATCAATCATTATTTCCTCCAGAGGCCGGGTGCGCTTGTGTTCTAATGACATAGCAGGCTACTCAGGATGCAATTGATAAAAGCACGCTGTAGAGAAAATGATGCTGGCTCATCACTAGTAGAGTTGATGATCGGCATAACAATCGGCATGATGATTATAGCATCGACGCTGACGATCTACGCGACGACGGGATATGGAGCTTCAGCGACCTTGGGCTCAGCGAAACTCAATGTAGAACTTCGTGGAGCAATGGATGTGATGGTCGAAGATATTAGGAGAGCTGGGTTTGGCCGAGATGGCGCAACGCTAACATTTATGTCGTCTAACAGTGATATAGCTGTTTACGATAGCGATGCAGATAATGTTAACGATTGCGTAGTTTATTCGTATCAGCCACCATCTGGCGTTGTTACGACATTCGGGTTTCGTATCGTTGAAAATGTGGTTAGGATGCGGAATAGCAGTGCCAACTTGACGGGTACTGTTGCAGACTGTACTACCGCCAATGCATGGGAAGCCTTGACTGATGCAAATACAGTAATCATTGATGCTATAGAAAGTGGTGCTAATTATTTTGATATCTCATATCAGTGTCTTCTAGCTAATAGGCCAACTGGCGCGACGATTGCCACGACAAGCCCAGCAAGTCAAAGCTGCACTGCTGGCTCATCACTATATGATGAAGCTGCAGTCCAGGCAACTGCGACTAGCACCCCCATTGCGCTAGTTGAGATCAGGTACGTCTCAATTCGACTCGAGGGTCACTTAACGCAAGATGATTCAATGCGAATGGCGCTTGCTCAGTCGGTTATGGTTCGTAATCACCGTATAGAAATGTTGAATCCTTAATATGCTAAGGTTATCCGATTTTGGAATCAGCAAAGCTAATACCAAAAAAATGTCAAATCGGCGCCGCGACGCTGATGATCTCGGTTCTAATCCTCTTGCTGGCGACAGTTATCGTTATTGGTGTATCGAGAACAACTCTGATGGAACAGCGTATGTCGGCGAACGAGAAGCGGGCACGTGAAACCTTTGAAGCTGCCCAGGCTGGATTGGAACATGGGCTTGAATACCTAACAACGCCTCCAGCAAACGAAGATAATGCGTTTGTATGTCGAGGGATTGATCGAAACTGTGATAATACAGCCGATACTCTTAATCCGGTCGCTCAGGCTACAGGTGCCTCCTATCGCGTAAGTTTTTGTGATCCGACAAGTTCAGCGGCAGTATCGTGCCCCGACGCTATTGGCGCGCCTAACTGTGATCTGCTGGATGGTGAATTCAATGATGATGGAGATGGTAATACTTCGAATGATATCAATGAAGCTGTTTTCCTTAATATCCCTTTAATCGTTTCCTGTGCCTGGAGTGATGATCAAATCGGCCGGCAACTGATTCGTCAAGAGACATCAACAGTACCAACATTAGGCGCTAAGCCAACTGCACCATTAATTTCGAAAGGTGCAATTAATGTTCAGGGAAGCGCCACAGTGACAAACTATTATACTAACCTCACGATTTGGTCAGGAGGTGCGCTGATAAATATTGGAAACTCCGGCAAGACTTTTGTCCGTTATCCAACACTGCCACCGCCAGAAATTGTGCCGACACCACCAGGCTCAGCTACTCAGAGTACATGCGGAAGTGGGGGCAGTGAACAATGCTATGTCGAGGTGACGAATAAGGATATAATTGGTCCTGACATCATTATGAGTGACCCAACCCTAGCGAATCTCAGCGATGCAAGGATGTTTGAAAACTATCTTGGTGTCGAAAATGTAGATGCTTATCGATCAACTGTGGCTAGCAAAGTATTAGCGCCTGATGCTACTGCGGGTTTATCAGGAATTAGGGGTCAGGCAGTACTGATTGATGCGAATGGTGGCAACGTGAGCTTGCCTAATGGAAATATTAATACTGTAAGTTCATATCTAGGAACGCGAGATCGGCCCGTTGTGATCGTGATTGATGGAAATTGGACTGAGGGTAATTCAATTGTTTTTGGTGTGGTCTATGTTACCGGCAATATTGATCTCTCAGGTAGTCCTGAAGTCTACGGTGCGGTAATTGTTGAGGGTAGTGTCCAGGGAACAGGTGGCTTGAATGTGTTATATGACCCCTACGCCGTAAGTAATGCAAACAGCTTCTCTGGTAAACCGGGTTTAAGATCTGGAACTTGGCGTGATTGGTAGCCAGTCAAATGAGGCTATGACGATGAATCCAATCTATATCAGGCATAAAAAAGGATTCATGCTAATAGAATCTATGATCGCAATTATCGTCGTCGGTATTGGAGTGCTCGGGTTAACGAAGCTTAATGCAGTTCTGTTGCAAGGGACGGGGACATCTAAGACGCGAGCGGCGGCGACACAAATTGCGCAAGATCGTGCAGAGCAAGCCCGCAGAGAAGCTGCTGCAAGTGCATGTGGTGGATTTATCGATGTTACAGGAGAAAGTGTTGCTGGGGTCAACGCGTCTTATGATATCGCGACTAATTTTACGGCCGCGGATGAAGATGGTGATGGTACCAATGATCGTGTTTCTATTTCTGTAACGGTAAGCTGGACAAATAGTGATGGTAGTTCAGAGAGTACAGTTTTGAGTAGCATTATTAGCTGTCTTCCGGTGAGCACTCAGGCTTTGGTCGATACAAATAGATCGCTTGGTGGCTTTGTAAAAAATCCAACTGGTCGTGGGGTAATAGGAGGAGACAATGACTATGAGGGGGAAGCTATTCCTGGTGTGACTAATACCATTGGAGATACTGATTTGGCCGATGGCACAAAGACTAATATTACAGAATCCGGAATCGTTGAAATAATTGATGATGCTACTGGTAAAGTCTTGCTGAGTTTCAAAAAAAACGGTTGTGAACAACTTTCACAAGATGACACTGGATTCAGCACAGTGTCTGGACGTTTATTCATTGAGACGAAGAACGGGAACCCAATTGTTGGCAAGACCGATTTATTTGTTCTTTCATCAGATACATCCTATTGCACAGTCCTTGATTATACAAATCAGCAGAGTTGGGCTTTATCTGGGATCATAGAGTCTAAAGCCGTCAGTTTTGTTTATACCTATTACCAATGTTATATCGGCCCAGAATGGTGGGGTAATATCGGAGCAGTAAGAGTTGATTCAGCAAATACTAATGATCGTATCTGTGTTGGGAATCCGGGTATAGATAATGCAGCAAATGCTTTGTTTTCAACCATGCCGGTAAAAAGCAGCACTCGCGGTTACCGCGGATATGTTGAGGTTGGGAATGGTCTTTATGAATCAAAAGGCATTGGAATGCTGGAGCAGTCAGACTGTGGTTATGTTGCACAGCATTATAAAGATCATCATCTTGTTTTGACTAATATTACGGGTAGTGAGAGTTGTTTGAGCAAGGAAGAGAGTTTGAACGCAATTGCAGATGGTGTTCTTAATGCCAATGTGTCAGAAAGTTATCCAGGCAATCCTGGTAAATTTTTCTGCATGACTAATTATGATATAAATCCAGTTTGTCCAAATTTGTCTGACCCTTATGTTGCGGCATCTACTTTGGTGCATGGTACGATTAAGATTAGATCTAAGTAATGCAATTATTACTGATATAGATGGTGAGGCTAAAGCCTGTACATCTCGTTTTCTGGAGCTTGCCAAGGATGGTTTAACCTATTCTTATCGTTGTGATATTGGTTTTAATGTGAGACCCTAATGATGCGTTCTTCTTATTTGGCTTTAAACGGATTTACTCTTGTCGAATTGATGATAGTGGTGGCTATCGTCGCCATTTTGGCTGCGATTGCTTATCCGTCATATCAAGACTCGGTACGCAAGGGTCGTCGTGCTGACGCGATCTCTGCTTTGGTTAGAGCGCAGTTGGCTCAGGAAAAATGGCGGGCGAACAATGTGAATTACGGCACGCTGACGAATATCGGTACGGGGGCAAATTCTCCGGCGGGCTTTTATGTGATCAGTGTGCAGCGAACGATCACAAACCCTAAAGAAAATTGTGTGCTAGACAATCATGCGCCTTCTGGCACAGCCTATGCCATCAAGGCGACTGGTCAGAATGGCCAAGAGTATGATCGGGCATGCTCTGCAATTTGCATAGATGAGACCGGTACATTCTATCCGCAAGTCTGTGTCAGCCGGTAGATGTGATTCTCTTAACGCGGGTTATCGAAGAGGTAAGTGGTGACATCATCGGTCTACGACAACGACACTCTACTCTGGGTGGAACAGCAGGCGACGCTTTTGCGCGCAGGGCAATTTGATGAGCTTGATTATGAGCATATTCTGGAGGAGTTGGAGGATATGGGAAGGGAGCAGAAGGTCGCCTTGCAGTCCTTGTTTCGGCAAATCCTGATCCACCTACTCAAGCTCGACTATTCACCGGCGATTGCCCCTCGGGGGAAGTGGGTTGACGAACTCGTGGAGTTTCGGGCGCAGGCGCAGACGCGTCTGGAGCAGACACCGAGCTTGAAGCACTATGCGAATGACCTGTTCGAAAAGGCTTGGCAGCAGGCCTCTCGTGGCGCGTACAAATCGTTTGAGGCTTATGGGGAGGTCGTAGAGATTCCGAGAGTCTGTCCTTATCAACTGGCAGAGTGCCTGGATGTTGACTTCGTTCCTCGCGGTCGCTCTTGATATTGGGCTGACCTTGAGCAGACAAAAAAGCCGCACCCGAGGGTGCGGCTTGCATTGCTTGTGGCAGCCAGCCCTTTTAAGGTGCATAAAAGCAACATTTAAAATCAGCGACTTACGATTCCATGTGAATCTGCCGGTCACCGAACCACGCGATCCGTCGCAAGCACCTTGACGAAGAATCAGGGGCTTGCAGTCAGGTGAATTTCGTCACCTTAAAAGGGCTGCTTGTGGCAGCCTAATGAGACCGCCACGTCCTCGAACTTCTAATTGACGGTAATTAATTGACCGCGATCCTCTGCTCGTATTCAGCGACCATGACCGGGTCTGTCAACTCGGTTGGCAGGTGGCTGAACCTCTTCACCAGGCCTGGCCAGAGTAGGTTGTAGAACACCTCGCCGCGCACCAAGGCAACGCCCTCGGCGGGGATTTCGTAGACCAGTTCGCGCTCTTCATGGGGCCGGAGGCGGGTGTCATCGCCGACCTTGGTGGCCATGGGGGGCGGGGCTGGCATGCCTTCGTCGTCGGTGATGGCATAAGACAGGTAGGCCTGTGGGTCAGACTCGGCGGGATGACCTTCGGCGTTTTGCCAGACAACCTCGCCTTGATCATTGTAAGCCGTGAGCGTGATATAGAGGTTGCGGAAGGGCGCACCGGTGGGCATCGCGTGCGGTAACTGGTTCTTCAGATAGACGGTGGTTTTGAGGTTGTCGCCATTCGGCTCGGCGTTGACATCGAAGATCAGGGCGCGTCTGACCATGGCTGGATCATGACCTCCGCCCATGCTGTGATTAGCGATACCGTTGGCGATCGGCATATGACAGGACAGACAGTTTACATTCGAGAGGCTGTCCCTGTATTCATTGCCGGTTTGGCAGAGCGGCACGCCGTGCGGGTTGTCGCGCTGATCATGGCAGCCCATGCAGACATCGGAACTCTTGACCAGGCGCGGATTCGCTTCCATTGGCAAGGCCGGGATGATCTGGCCATCGAAGACGATGGGCTCGCCGAGATGCGGATTGGGCTTCTGGGAACTGCTTCCGCCGAGTCCGGCGCCGCCGAATGGATCATCACTCGCGGCCGCGAGTTGATTCACGCCGTTGTTGATGCCAATCGGGGCTTGTAGCTTATCCGAGAGCTCATACGCCTGGATGCCAAGTTGCATCTTGCCATCCTCGCCCTTGATGCCTTTGTAATGCTTGAGGGTATGACAGGCGATGCAGTTCACTCCCTCGTTATAGGCGACCTTTGCATCCAATTTTGTGCTCTTGTCAAGCGCGGCGTTAGGGGCGTGACACTGCAGGCAGATGGGGTACTTGCCCGAGGCCTTGTGCAGAACGCCTTCCTCGGTCGGGGAGCCGGCGACCATCTCGTAGAAGGTGCCGTGGATCGGGTCCTTGAGCGCGGTGCTGTTTGCATGCATCGAGCCCTTCCACTGCCGATAGATCTCTTGGTGGCAATTTGAACAGACCTCAGAGGAGATATGGTGGATGGGATCGGCCTCGTCGGCGAGGGTGGGTGCGGTTGCCAGCAACAGGGCACTGGCGGCGATCGCATGGGTGAACAGGGAGCGCAACATCAGGGACATCCTCCTTCGGAAGTCAGCTTTTGGTTTTGCAGTTGACGATGAACATCATCGGCCATTGTCGGATGGCATCATCGGTGGCGAATATGCCCGAGGTCAATACCTTGGATTGCCGCTGCTTTGGGATGCTGTTGTAATCAGGCCGCGATCAATGGTGATGGAGTGGTCTATTTCAGTGATTCAGCAAATAAGTATTCGCTTATTGTATGAATTGACACCCTTGATTCGCTTTGTTTTTGCCTGTCTTGCAGCGTCATGAGGCTTGTTTTGATGATGTGGTCAGTATCATTTCCGCGTTCCTTACCCCTTATTTTTTGGGGTTTATGTCTACTGTTCGTGGCGAGTGCCGCGCAGGCTGCCAAGGTCGAGCTCTCCTCCGAGCATTGGGGGAATCCGGCCGGCGAGCGTTGCGTGAGCTGCCATGAGAAATCATCGGCGGGCCTCACGCGCCAGTGGCATGAGAGCGCACATCGAAAAGCCGGGATCAATTGCCTGGATTGCCATCAAGCCGAGGCCGCGGATGCCGACGCGATGGAACATGAGGGCGAGATCATCGCGACCATCGTCTCGCCCAAGGACTGCGGACGCTGCCATACCAAAGAATACGAGGAGCAGGCTGGCTCGGTACACGCCGAGGCCTACGCAAAGATCAAAACCCGCATCCCGGCGCTGGCGCATCAGTTGACGGGTGGCGCGATGCAGGCGGCGGGCTGCGATCAGTGTCACGGCTCGGAGGTCAAGGTGCTCGGTGATGGCACCCTTGACCCGGCGACCTGGCCCAACTCGGGTATCGGCCGGGTCAACCCGGATGGTTCCAAGGGGTCCTGTTCGTCTTGCCATGGCCGTCATGCCTTCTCGAAGGCTCAGGCGCGCGAGCCGAGCGCCTGTGTGCGCTGCCATTCCGGCCCCGACTCGCCGGATAAAGAGGTGTTCGAGGCGTCCAAACACGGCATGCTCTTTGCCGCGCAACGCGATCAGATGAACCTGGATGGCGAGACCTGGATCGCTGGCAAGGATTACACCGCGGCCCCTACCTGCACGACTTGCCACATGGGCGCGGCGGGCAAGATTCCGGCAACGCATGATGTCGGCTTGCGTAATGCCTGGAACCTCAACCAGCCGGTGTCGCACCGGCAGTATCTGATTCTGTTCGAGGATGGCAGTAAACTCGAACAGTCGGATGCCCAGGCACCACCGCGCCGCGGCAGTGAGCTTGAGAAGCCGGACGGCAGCATCGCCAAGGTGCGGGCGGTGATCGCGCCAGAGCGCCGTCGTGGGGTGATGAGCCTGGTGTGCCTGGAGTGCCATGGCAAGGCCTTCACTGAAAGCTTCATGACCCAATTCGACAAGGTCGTCGAGTTGTACAACAGCAAGTTTGGCGAGCCCGCCGAGGCCATCATGACGGCGCTCTACGAGCGCGGCCTGCTGACACCGCTCCCCTTTGATGAGCCGCTCGAGTTCACCTATTGGGAGCTCTGGCACGACGAAGGCGCGCGGGCCCGCCATGGTGCCTCGATGATGAGCGCCAATCATGCTTGGTGGGAGGGGATGTACCTGGTTGGGCGCAATTTCTACAGTCGCTTCCTTCCGCAAGCGCGAGCGGTAGCTGGTGAGCAGGCTGCGGAGATCATCGATCCGGTGCTCGCGAGCACCGGCCAGCATGAGTGGCTGGGGCAGCCGCAGCAGGCCAATCCGATCCTCGGTTGGATGCCGCCTCCGGCGCCAGAAGTCACGCCAGAAGGACCGCCCGTCGCTCCGCCAGAAGTCCCGGCAGCAGCGATACAGGTGGCTCCGGCAGCGGTTGCCGCTGAGAACGAGGAGGCGGCCCAATGATCAAGCTCCAGGCGCCTCACTTCATCACCCGGCATGTGCTCTTTGCACTGGTGGCTGGCGGCATTGGTGGTGTGGTGTTTATGTTCTTTCTCATCGAGTTCGATCACTACACGAGCTCGAACGAGTTCTGCACCACCTGCCACTCGATGACCTATGCCGATGTCAGCTATCAGTCGACACCGCACTACAACTCGCCGTCTGGTGTGCGTGCAAGCTGTGGCGACTGCCATGTCTCGGAAGGCATCATCATGGCCACCTACGATCATGCGATCGGCACCAAGGATCTGATCAAGCAGCTGTTCGGGCCCGATTACGACGACCCGGTGGTGAACCTGCTGCATCTGCCAGAGGCCGCCTTTGCGGCCCGAGACTGGTTTCGCAAGCGGGATTCGGCGACCTGCAAACGCTGCCATACCCTAGAGGCGATCCAGGGTGTACGGGCCAATACGGCGGCGATCCATCAAGAGGAGACCGAGGGCAAGAGCTGCATCGACTGCCACTACAACCTCGTCCATCGTCATGTGCCGAGTGAGAACACCTTTAAGCGTGAGGCCTGGAATGCGATGGTGGAGGAGGAGTTTGGGCTTGAGCCGGGTACCGCAGCCCGGCTGCTGAGCGGCGAGGGATAGTCGCCTTGCTCATCGAGCTTAGGCGGGTTGGCGTGCGCTGGCGTTGACTGGCGAGGCGATCAGGCGGTGACTCGCCGCGGCAGATCATCTTCGAGGATGTCGACTTCCCCTTCGGACTTGGCGATGATCACGGCGCCGGCCGAATCGCCGGCGACATTGACCGCGGTGCGCGTCATATCGAGGACGCGATCAACCGCCAGAATCAGACCGATGCCCTCGAGCGGCAGACCGACGGCGGAGAGGATGATGGCGATCGCGACCAGGCTGGCAGCGGGGATGCCGGCAACGCCGATCGAGGTCATCAGAGCGAGCAGTACAATGGTGAATTGGGTGGCCAGACCGAGCTCGATGCCGTAGGCCTGGGCGATGAACAGAACGGCGACACACTCATAGAGCGCGGTGCCATCCATGTTGACGGTCGCGCCGAGGGGGAGGACGAAGCTGGTGATCTTGTTCGAGACGCCGGCGTTCTTCTCCACGCACTCCATGGTCAGCGGCAGGGTGGCCGAGGAGGAGGCGGTTGAGAAGGCGGTTAACAGGGCCGGGCTGACGGCGCGATAGTGGCGCAGCGGGCTCACGCCGCCGAGGAAGCGCAGCAAGAGTGGCAGGGTGACGGCGATATGGATCGTGAGGGCCAAAACGACAGTGAAAAAGAACTGCGCGAGGGGCACGAAGGCCTCAAGGCCGGTGCTGGCGACCGTCTTGGCAACCAGGGCAAAGACGCCGATCGGCGCAAAGACCATGACCAGATCGGTGATCTTCATCATGATCTGGAGCATGCCGTTGAAGAAGTTGTATTGGGCCTCGGCGTACTGGTTGGCGATGCGGGTCATGAAGAACCCATAGAGGATGCTGAAAAAGATCAGTCCGAGCATCTGTCCCGAGCTTGCGGCGGCGATCACATTCGTCGGCACCATCCGTAAGAAGATGGCGACAATGTCGTCAGCACCCTTGTCGGCGAATTGCGCTTCAAGCTCGTCGGCATTGGCACTGAGGCCAAACACCTCCTCAGCCGTGCCCTCGACAACGCCAGGCTGGATCAGATTGACGACCGCCAAGCCGACGAGGATCGCCAAGAAGCTGGTGAGCGCATAGTAGCCAATGGTCTTGCCACCCAAGCGACCAAGGTTGTCTGATTCGCCGATGCTGGCGACGCCGACGATGATCGAAGAGACGATCAGTGGCACGATCAGCATTTTCAATGCGTTGAGGAAGAGCTGGCCGATGAAGTCGAAGATGGCGTAAAAGGTGACGCCAAACAGATGGCCGTCCTCGCCAACGATCGAGCCAAGGATGACCGCGAGGGCCAGGGCGATCAGGATCTGCCAGTGCAGCTTGAGTTTCAGGAAGGCCATATCGGTGCTCGGGAATTCTCGATATTCAGCAATCGCGAACTGATGATACTATCAACGGCTTGGGTGTCGATCCATTACTCGCGTCAGACTTGAACGCGGTGACCCTGGATGCGTGCAGCTGCCCCGCATTCCTTGGGCTGTGCGTCGGATATCCCGTCGCGCGTTCCCGATGAAGCCGGCGATCGGCGTCGAGAGAAAACACCAACATGCATTTTCGCGTCTATTATCTGATTAACCGTTCTGGCGAGCGCGTCTCGTCGAAAAGCGCGGTCGAAATGACCCCTAAGGCCATCTGCGAGCAGATGCTCGACCGGCTGCAATCCGAGGATGATTACCTCGGCATCCTGGATGCCGACGACAATGCCTTGCAGGTCCTCCCTGAGCCAGACCAGCACCGCTATTACGTGGAAGTCCCATTAGATGCGGCTAAGGCGTCCTATGGGCGCTATGTGAATCGTGAAGAGCTCGAGACCCTGATCCAAGCGCTACCAAGCCGAATCGATGAGCGCAGCATCCCTGGCCTCAGCTACCGACCCTGGTAGGCCGCGCTGCTCAGCCTCGGCCTTGATGGCCGGACGTGATGCGCGGCATCCGAAATGGCAGCAGCATCTGCACCCAGGGGGAGGCGAAGCGTGTCAATGAGAGGCTCTCGTGAAAGGCTGTAACGCGCTCACCGAGTAGGCTGGTGCGCAGCATCGAGCGGGCGTAGAACGGGGTATCTTCAAGTGTCTCGAGGATCTCAGCGCCTTGCTTGGGGTCGGCCTGGGTTGCGCGCGGAATGCGCCACCATGGGGTTGTCTTGAGTGGCGTTCGCGGCGGTGGCTCGAACGGCGCTGCCGCACCGCGGTCATCGAAGCGCAATGCCAGCGCGCGTTGCGTCCCATCGAGGAAGGTCATGTCGTAGAGCACCGCTGAGCCCTGCCTGAGCTTAGTGCGCGACCAGTCCCATTGGCGGAAGCCATGCTCGAGTGGCTCGTCACCGTCATTGCTATCCAGGTAACCGTTTCCCGACCAGCGCAGCCCTGGATGGCTCAACGCGACCTCGACTCGGGATTCCGGGGCAATCGGCCACCAGCGGTGGCGCCCTTCTGGATCGAGCGGGGTGCGCTGCTTGGTCAGGGCGCGCGGATGCACCCGCACCTGGCCACGGATGCGCTTCGGCAGCGGGGCGCCGCGCTCATCGATATGAACGGTGAGAGTGTTGCCGTCCCAGAGGACGCTGCTCGGGCCGATCATCAGGGTGTCAGCGCTGCGATAGAGCTGTTGGCGCCCGCGCTCGGTCATCGCCCAAGCGCGCCGATCTTTGCCATAGAGGGCGACGTTGATCGCGCAGAAGTGCTCGGGATCAGCAAGTGCGCTGCGTCGCGCCCAGGCGTAATAAGGCGAGAAGACGCTCCCGATCATCGCGATGATGGTGATGCCGTACTCAGCGTCGTCGCTCAGTGCATCGACATACCACCAGTGATAGGCATTGTTGGTTAACGCCTGATCGAAACGCGGTCCGCCGTCAAGCTCGCCGCCGCTAGTCGTCCGGACAGCGCTGCCATCGGCACCCCCGGCCCTGGATGCGTGCTGCCGCCCGCTAGGTAGAGCCCCGGCACCTTGGTGCGCGCTCCCGGTCGAGAGAACGAGGCCATCCAGCCATGGGAAGCGCGGCCATAGAGTGCTCCGCCGGTGGCGGGGAAGAGTCGCTCGAACATGGCGGGCGTCGTCACCTGGGTCTGCGCTGGGTCCAGCTGAATCTTCAGGCCACAGCGTTCCAATAGGGCAAAGGTGCTCTGCGCGCATTGATCAATCTCTGAACGGTGGAAGGGGTGGGTATCGCCGATCGCCGGCGCGTTGACCAAGCAGAGCAGACGCTCGGCGTCATTGGGTGCCGGTCCGTCGTGCGCATCGCGGTCTTGGGCACAGATGTAGACGGTGGGCGCGCGCGGCAGGCGCTTGCGGTTCAAGATATCGTCAAATTCAGCCTGATAATCGTCTGAAAAGAAGACTGTATGCCGACTCAGCGGAAAACCATCGGTCTTGGCGACGAGGTTCCAGGTGATGGCCGAGAGCGAGCGTTCGGCTGCCGGCGTCGGCGGCACCGCGCGCCGAATGCGATGGCCGAATAGACCAGCCGCCACGGCGTTGGTATCGCCGTTGATGATGACTGCGTCAGCGGGGATGCGCTCGTCGTTGGCGAGCCTGACCCCGTTGACACGGCCGCGCTCGAGCTCGATCTCATCGACCTGCGCATGGTAACGGAAGCGCGCGCCGAGCCGCCCTGCAAGACGGGCGAAGGCTTGCGCAAGCTGATGCATGCCGTCTTTGACGAGCCAAACCCCGTCTTGCTCGACATGGGCCACCAGCATCAGGGTGGCAGGCGCGGCATAAGGCGAGGAGCCACAGTAGGTTGCGTAGCGTCCAAATAGTTGGCGCAGGCGTGGGTCGTGGAAGTGCTGGCTGAGCGCAGACCACAGGGTTGCGAAGGGCTTAATGTTGATGAGTCCGCCAAGTCCGCCAGGACCAACCCGCCGCACCAGCCCAACCGGGCTCGGTCGTGTGGCGCTGATAAAGGGCTCCTTGAGCGTGCGATAGATGGCCTTGGCATCTTCACTGAAGGCGAGAAAGCGCTCCCGCTCCGCCGGACCCGCGAAGGCGGCAACAGCATCGGCAGAACGCTCGAGGTCGGCGAACAGATCCAGGCGTTGATCTGCACTCCAAGCGTGCCGCGCCAAGACATCGGCCTTTTCGAGCGCGACCTCGGCCTCGAGCGAGGTGCCCGCTGCCTCGCAGATGGCCTCAAAGACCCAGCGCATGGTGAAGACCGTTGGGCCGGCGTCGATACGCCGATCGCCGACAGCGATCTCTCGCAACTTGCCACCGGGCCCACCGGCGCGCTCGAGTACCGTGACATCGAGTCCGCGCGCAGCCAACTCGATGGCCGCCGTCAACCCGCCGATGCCGGCGCCAACAATTACAACTCGATCCGTTCGCACACTCAACCTCGCGCCATTTTGGCCCGCTGAGCTCGCTTTCGACGCGAGAGTTGATCCCGGTCGTTTGACGCTCTTGGGGCAGCTGTCTATCTTACACGCCTCAACCGGGTGGATAGGCCGCTAAAGTCCAGGCTTTAGTGCCCTGGAGCCAGCGCCCTAAACACCAACCGAATGCGATGGGGACATACTCTGATGGATGTCTTGCAGCGGATTGAGCAGGCCCTTGAGGCTGCCGTCACCAAGGGCATGGGTGACGACTCGCCGCCCATGTTGCAGCGAGCCGTGCGTCATGCGGTGCTGACGCCGGCCTCGCGCGTCCGTCCGCGCCTCTGTCTGGCCGTTGCCATGGCCTGCGGCGATGATGAGCCTGCGGTCAGTGATGCGGCTGCGGTGTCGTTGGAACTGCTGCACTGTGCCTCGTTGGTACACGACGATCTGCCCTGCTTTGATGATGCCGATACGCGCCGCGGTCAACCCACGGTGCACCGCGCCTTTGGTGAACGGCTTGCGGTGCTCGCTGGGGATGGGCTGATCGTCCTGGCCTTTGAGAATCTCGCTTGGCACACGTTGCGCCATCCAGAACGTCTTGCTCCGCTCCTGATGATTGTGGGTCGCGCAGTCGGTCTCAAGGATGGGATTGTCGCTGGCCAGGCCTGGGAGTGCGAAGAGCAGGTCGATCTGAGTGAATACCATCGGCAGAAAACGGCGGCCTTGTTTGCGGCAGCCACTGAGGCCGGCGCCGCAGCGGCTGGGCGAAATCCCGCGCCATGGCGGACCCTTGGGGCCATGCTCGGAGAGGCTTATCAGGTAGCGGATGATTTACGGGACGTTGCCGGTGATGCGGAGGCGTTGGGCAAACCGGTGGGTCAAGATGCGGCCCATGGTCGCCCGAGTGCGGTCGCTGAACTTGGGGTGGACGGGGCGCTAGGGCGCTTGGTTACGCTAGTGGTCGAGGCGGTGGAATCGATTCCATCCTGCCCAGGCGACGAGAAGCTCCAAGCGTTGGTGATTGGCGAGATGCAGCGCCTGCTGCCGCCGCCTATGGCTGACGACTTCATGCGCCAGCTCAGCGCTGCACGCGGTTAGGGCCAGTCCATGGGGCTCGGGCTCGACTGGCGAGATTGGCGCAATCGGCTCATTGCGCGCCCTGGCTTTCAGCGGTGGGCAGCCGATTTTCCGCTCACGCGTCCCATCGCGCAGCGCCGCGCGCAAGCGCTGTTCGATATCACCGCGGGGTTTGTCTACTCCCAGATCCTCTATGCTTGTGTCGAGCTTGACCTCTTCGATCAGCTGGAAGCGGGTCCACAGGCGTTGAGCGCGCTGGCAGCCAAAATGGACATGACCGAGCAACAGGCCGATCGCCTGTTGCGCGCAGCGGTGGCGCTGGATCTCATCGAACGCCGCGGTGTCGATGCCGCTGGCTCGCCGCGTTTCGGTCTCGGTCGTCACGGTGCAGCGATGCTTGGCAATCCCGGTATTGCGGCGATGGTCAAGCATCATCGGATGCTCTATCGCGATCTCGATGACCCGCTCGCACTGCTCCGTGGCGAGAAGGCCGTGACCGAGCTTGGTCGCTATTGGGCCTATGCGAGTTCCGTCGATCCGGCCCAGGAGGGCGATGCCTCGGTTTCGGAGTACAGCGAGCTGATGAGCATCTCCAATGCCTTCGTCGCTGGTGATCTGCTTGATGCCTACTCGCTGAAGACTCACCGCTGCCTGATGGATGTCGGCGGTGGCCAGGGGAATTTCTTGTTGGCGGCGGCGGAGCGATGGCCGCATCTGCGGATTCGTTTATTTGATCTTCCCGCGGTTGCCGCGCGTGCTGAGCAGCGCTTTGACAGGCTTGGTTTTGGCGATCGCGCTGCGACCTTTGGCGGCGATCTCATGAGTACGCCGCTGCCCAAAGGGGCGGATATCTGTTCTCTGGTGCGGGTGGTGCATGATCACGATGATGATCAGGCAATGCAGATCCTGCGCGCGGTGCGCTCGGCATTGGAGCCGGGTGGTACGCTGTTATTGGCCGAGCCAATGGCTGAGACCCCGGGCGCCGAGCCGATTGGTGATGCCTACTTTGGGCTCTATCTATTGGCCATGGGCACTGGCCGGCCAAGGCCGCCCTCTGAGCTGAAGGCGATGCTGCAAGAGGCTGGCTTTGGCCGGGTTCAGTTGCGGCGAACCCGGCGCCCAATGCAGACTCGGTTGCTGGTCGCGAATGCGGCCTAATCCTGCGGTAAGTCAAACGCAAGGGTTGCCGCTAGGCCCTTGATGCCCTCAAAGTGTAAATGTTACTTGACATCAAATCGAGTCAAGCTAGACTGACACTTGCTTTCTGAATGGCCTAAGCACTTGAATTGCGTCATCCATTGACAGAATCTCATCCAACCTGCACTGATTGCAACGCATCTCGTGAACGCTACTGCTGACATGTCCGCCTTCGCCGTCGTCCTCGATCAGCCGCGCCAGCTTGTGGTGAAGCGCTTAGAGCTGACAGCGGCAGGCGATGCCGACTGCGTCGTCGATATCGCTTTCAGTGGTATCAGCACGGGCACCGAGCGGCTCTTGTGGACCGGACGCATGCCGCCGTTCCCGGGTATGGGGTATCCCTTAGTGCCGGGCTATGAGTCGGTTGGACGGGTGACAAAGGCCGGCGTCGACAGCGGTCGCAGCGAGGGCGAACTTGTGTTCGTGCCCGGCGCGCGCTGCTATGGCGACGTCAACGGCCTGTTCGGCGGCGCCGCGTCGCGGGTTGTGGTACCCGGCGCGCGGCTGCTACCGATCCCTGGCGACCTAGGCGAGCAGGGCGTGCTCATGGCACTGGCAGCGACCGCCCATCATGCGATTGCCGGTGATGGCAAGGCCTGCCCGGAGCTCATCGTCGGCCACGGCGTGCTCGGGCGCCTGCTGGCGCGCATTGCCATTGCGCTTGGTGCGTCACCGCCGATGGTGTGGGAGACGAATCCCCAACGGGCCGCTGGCGCGTTCGGCTATGATGTGGTTGATCCCCAGAAGGATAGCCGCGTCGATTATGCCGTCATCTGCGACGTGAGCGGCGATAGCGCGCTACTCAACCCGCTCATTGCGCGTCTGGCACGCGGGGGCGAGATTGTCCTGGCTGGTTTCTACGAGGCGCCGCTCTCGTTTGACTTCCCCCCCGCCTTCATGCGAGAGCTCCGTCTGCGTGTCGCGGCTGAGTTCCGCGAGCCGGATCTGATCGCTGTGCGCGGTTTGATCGAGGCCGGAGCCCTCTCATTAGAGGGACTGATCACGCATCGCTATGCTGCCACCGAGGCGGCGACCGCCTACGAGACGGCCTTCGATGATCCGACCTGTCTGAAGATGGTTCTCGATTGGAGAGGAATGAATGGCTAACGCCTCCGCCATGTCCGCTGCTGTGAACATTGGTTTGCCTGAGCAATCAACCGCCTTGTCGACGGCATCACCGACGATCAAGCAGACCCAGATCATCGCGATCTACGGTAAGGGTGGTATCGGTAAGAGCTTTACGCTAGCCAACCTCTCTTACATGCTCGCGCAACAGGGCAAGAAGGTATTACTGATCGGCTGTGATCCAAAGAGCGACACGACTACGTTGTTGTTTGGTGGCAAGGCCTGCCCGACGATCATCGAGACCTCGTCCAGGAAGAAGGCCGCTGGCGAGCAGGTCGCCATCGGCGATGTCTGCTTCAAGCGCGATGGCGTGTTCGCGATGGAGCTCGGTGGACCGGAGGTCGGTCGTGGCTGTGGTGGCCGCGGGATCATCCATGGCTTCGAGATCCTCGAGGGCCTGGGCTTTCACGAGTGGGATTTCGACTATGTCCTGCTCGACTTCTTGGGCGATGTGGTCTGTGGCGGCTTTGGCCTGCCGATCGCCCGTGATATGTGCCAGAAGGTGATCGTCGTCGGCTCCAATGACCTGCAGTCGCTCTATGTGGCCAACAACGTCTGCTCCGCGGTCGAATACTTTCGTGGGCTAGGCGGTAACGTCGGCGTGGCTGGCATCGTCATCAACAAGGATGATGGCACCGGTGAGGCGCAGGCTTGGGCGAAGAAGGTCGGCATTCCGGTGCTGGCATCGATTCCAGCGGATGACGACATCCGGCGCAAGAGCGCGGCCTATCAAATCGTCGGCATGCCCGGCGGCACCTGGGCTCCCCTGTTCGAAGAGTTGGGGGCGAATGCGGCCGAGGCGCCACCCCTGCGAACCCAACCGCTGAATCAGGACGAACTGCTCAATCTCTTCTCCAGCGATGCGGTCGGGCGTGACGTGGTGCTCCAGCCGGCAACGATCGAGGATATGTGTGCTGCAGGGAGTCTCGATAAGCCGTCACTGGAAGTTGTCTACGACGAGGCTTGACCCAGCCTGCTGTCGGCAGCTTTTGAGTCCTAGCTTTGAGCCCAAGCCTTGAGCCCACCAGCCTTGAGTCCAAGAGAATCGCGTGCAAACAGAGTCTTCGGATCATCCTATGAGCGATGACGCACCGCTCGGTCATGAGGGAAACGGCTGCCATGCAGGCGCCGATGAATTGCGTCGAGCCGCGGAAGCGGCGGGTAAGAGCGATGTGCTACGGCGCTTGGCGACCGACTATCCCACCGGACCACATGATCAGCCCCAAACGATGTGTCCGGCCTTTGGGTCTCTGCGTGTCGGTCTGCGGATGCGCCGCACCGCCTCCGTCCTCTGCGGCTCGGCCTGCTGTGTTTACGGGCTGAGCTTCACCTCGCACTTCTATGGTGCGCGGCGCAGTGTTGGCTATGTCCCTTTCGATTCTGAGACCCTGGTCACGGGCAAGCTGTTCGAGGACGTGCGCGAGGCCGTCCAGCAGCTCTCAGACCCGAGCAAGTACGACGCGGTGGTGGTGATGAACCTCTGCGTGCCGACCGCTTCGGGCGTGCCGCTGCAGTTGCTGCCGAAGTCTCAAAACGGTGTGCGCATCATCGGTATCGACGTGCCAGGCTTCGGGGTGCCGACCCATGCCGAGGCCAAGGATGTACTGGCTAGTGCCATGCTGCGCTATGCGCGTGGAGAGGCCGAGCAAGGGCCGGTGCAAGCACCGCGCGGCGGGCGCAGCGAACAACCCACGGTGACACTGCTCGGCGAGATGTTCCCGGCTGATCCTGTCGGCATCGGTGCCATGCTCGCCCCCTTGGGGCTGGCCACCGGGCCGGTGGTGCCAACGCGTGAGTGGCGCGAGCTCTATGCTGCACTCGATTGCGCCGCGGTCGCGGCGATCCATCCGTATTACACCGCCTCGATCCGTGAGTTTCAGAAGGCGGGGCGGGCTGTGGTCGGCTCCGCACCGGTCGGCTATGATGGCACTGCGGCCTGGCTCGAGGCCATTGGCGCGGCTTGCAATGTTGCGGCGGACAAGATTAGCGCGGCCAAGAACGCCTTCTTGCCGGCGATCAAAGGGGCCATGTCCAAGGCGCCGATTGACGGCACCATGACGGTCTCCGGTTACGAGGGCTCGGAGCTGTTGGTTGCGCGCCTGCTGATCGAGAGTGGGGCGCGGGTTCCCTATGTCGGCACTGCGACGCCGCGCACGCCTTGGTCTGACCCTGATCGGGAATGGCTCGAGTCGAAGGGTGTGGTGATTCAGTTTCGTGCGGCCTTGGAGCAAGACAAGGCGGCGGTCGATGCGGTGAAGCCCGATCTGGCAATCGGTACCACGCCGGTTGTCCAGCATGCGAAGGAGCAGTCGATCCCATCGCTTTATTTTACCAACCTGATCTCAGCGCGACCGCTGATGGGGCCGGCTGGGGCCGGCTCTTTGGCGCAGGTGGTGAATGCCGCGCTCGCGAGTCAGGCCAGGTTTGATCGGATGACCGCGTTCTTCGCCGGCGTTGGCGAAGGGGATACTGCCGGGGTCTGGGATCGACAGCCAAGCCCGC
The DNA here is from genome assembly GCF_034860625.1 of Lamprobacter sp. Classification (NCBI taxonomy): domain Bacteria; kingdom Pseudomonadati; phylum Pseudomonadota; class Gammaproteobacteria; order Chromatiales; family Chromatiaceae; genus Lamprobacter; species Lamprobacter sp. The sequence continues at coordinate 70,839 of NZ_JAYESN010000002.1, read as the reverse complement.
GTCCAGGCTCGGGTAAGCCGCTGCGCAAGGCAGCGCGTTCGGGAGGGCAGGGCTGATGTTGATCCAAGATCTCGACCGCGCAGGCGGCTACTGGGGCTCGGTCTACGTGTTCACGGCGGTCAAGGGGCTGTCGGTGATCATCGATGGCCCGGTTGGCTGCGAGAACCTTCCCGTCACTGCGGTGCTGCACTACACCGATGCCCTGCCACCGCATGAGCTTCCCGTGGTGGTGACGGGTCTCGGCGAGCAAGAGCTTGGTCAGGATGGGACTGAAAACGCAATGCGTCGGGCCTTCTCGACCCTCGATCCCGAACAGCCCGCGGTGGTGGTCACCGGCAGTATCGCGGAGATGATTGGCGGCGGAGTGACGCCCTCCGGGACCCCGATCCAACGTTTCTTGCCGCGCACCATCGACGAGGATCAATGGCAGAGTGCCGACCGCGCCATTGTTTGGCTCTGGAGCCAATACGGCGCGGCGGCTGCTAAGAAGCGGGCGAAGGCCGCTGAGGCACAGCATCGCAAGCAGCCTAGCCAGCAGAATCAGCAGAGCAGTGAGCAGAGTGGCAGACCGCGAGTCAACATCATCGGGCCGATCTACGGGATGTTTAACACCTGGTCGGATCTGGCCGAGGTGCGGCGACTGATCGAGGGGATCGGCGCCGAGGTCAATATGACCTTTCCGCTTGGTACCCATCTCGATGAGATCCCGCGTCTGGCCGATGCCGAGGTCAATGTCTGCCTCTACCGCGAGTTTGGTCGAAAGCTTTGCGAGGCGCTGGAGAAGCCCTATCTGCAGGCGCCGATTGGGCTGCACAGCACCACTCAGTTCTTGCGTGCCCTTGGCCAGCTGCTGGGGCTGGACCCAGAGCCGTTCATCGAACGCGAGAAACACACCACGATTAAGCCGATCTGGGATCTCTGGCGCTCGGTGACCCAAGATTTCTTCGGTACGGCAAGCTTTGGCATCGTGGCGACCGAGACCTATACCCGTGGGGTGCGTCATTTCCTTGAAGAGGAGATGGGGCTGCCCTGCAACTTCGCTGTGCCGCGCCGCCCCGGTAAGAAGCCCGACAACGATGCGGTGCGCGAGGCGGTTCACGGGCGAACCCCGCTGATCCTCTTCGGTGGCTATAACGAAAGGATGTATCTGGCTGAGATTGGCGGACGTGCCGCCTTCATTCCGGCCTCGCTGCCAGGGACCATCATTCGGCGCCACACTGGGACGCCGTTCATGGGTTATTCCGGCGCGACCTATCTGATCCAGGAGGTTTGCAACGCACTCTTTGATGCGTTGTTCAACATCTTGCCGCTCGGTACTGATCTCGATCGGGTCGAGGCGACACCCTCACGCCTGCATCGCGAGCTACCCTGGGATACTGACGCTCAGCGTCTGCTCGACGAGATCCTCGAGGCGACGCCGGTGTTGACCCGAATCTCGGCCGCGAAGCGTCTGCGGGATGCGGCCGAGCGCGCGGCCCGTATCGCCGGAGAAGAGCGGGTCACTGCAGCGACGCTGCGTGAGACCAAAGACCAGCTCGCACGCGGAACGGCGGCCTGATGATCGTCTTCTAGGCCTTCAGAGTCTTCCAGCCCAGGGCCAGAAAACCTGGGTAGCGGCTACCTAGGCGCCTCAGAGGCTACTTCGACGTTGTTTAGATGGCCCCATTGATGAGCTTGCAGGCGATGTCGGCCTCCAAAAGAGGCCTTCTGGGCTCATCCTGCTCTCTGCTCTCTGCTCTCTGCTCTCTGCTCTCTGCTCTCTGCTCCTGCGCCTGTTGCGCCTGCTTTGGTCTCTTATCCGGCGCCTAGCCCTCGGTCTATACGCCTGCGTTTGCTTGTCGTCTTCCAACTTCCAACTCAAGCCTCGCCATATTCCGCCCCTGTCGGGCGATCTCTGTCCCCGTCTCCTGCGATACATCAATCGGAATGCTCACTGCCAACCTGTCCTGACACTCAATGTGTAAATTAGGCTTGACATAAGGCGTGGTCAGGCTAGACTGACACATAACTTCTTGGGCGCCTTCAGCTCCTAATCGCTAGGGCACCTGATCACAACCCAACCGAGTGAGCAGCCATCAGAACGCATATCCTGAGCGCATCGTCTGACATGTCTGCTTTCGTTGTCGAATGCACGCAGTCGTGGCGGCCTCTCTTTGGCTTGGCGCTGAGCTTGGCGGGCAGTGTGGGTGGAAGGGGTCTTGAGCAGGGTGGGGTGATGCAGTTCATGGCCACAATCCTGTTTGATCCAAGAAGTCAGCTTTTGCGTGGGCGGGGTCTCTGATGTGCCGTCCACGACCATTTATTAGGCTTGATCGTCAGTGGGCTATGGCCCCCGAGCGTGAGAGCCAAATGGGTATTCGCATCCTGCGGATGCCTGCAAGCGCTGGGGCGAAAGCAGCCGCGGCGTTTCCTGGTGACGCATACGTCATGCGCCAACGGCCGAATGGCCTAGTCAGCTGAACCGGAGGGTAACCCCATGGCAGATAACAAAAGTTTGACCGGATTGACGGAAGAAGAGGCTCAAGAGTTTCACGGCATCTTTGTGTCGAGCATGACCGCCTTCTTTGGCGTCGTTATTTTCGCGCATGTACTGGCCTGGCTGTGGCGCCCCTGGCTGTAGGCCACTCCCGCCACGCTAATGACTCAATCAGGGCATCGAGTGCGCAATCGCCTCTGATCCCTGCTCCCTAGCTGCTTACTGGAGATTCAAGTAATGAACGAGAAGCTTTACAAAATTTGGCTGTTGGTTCAGCCGACTACCGCATTGACCGCTCTAGGCGTGTTCCTGATCGTGCTTGGTTTGGCGATCCACATGATTCTGCTCAGCACCAATGATTTTAACTGGCTAGAAGACGGTATCCCGGCCGTATCCGCTCAGGCGTCCGCAGTGCAGGTCGTCCCGCAGCAGAGCTAACAGGGCCTATCGGATGACGGCAGCGCGGGTGCCAGCATGGCACCGCCTGCCGCCGATTTTGCTACGAGGAGGGCGCTTCTGCGCGTGCCTCCCCAGCAGAGGAAATCTTCAATGGCCATGCTGAGTTTCGAGAAAAAATACCGCGTTCGTGGCGGTACCTTGCTCGGGGGGGATCTGTTCGACTTTTGGGTGGGGCCGTTTTATGTCGGCTTCTTCGGAGTCTCAACAATCTTCTTCGCGACGCTTGGTACCCTGCTGATCATCTGGGGCGCGGCCATGGGGCCGACCTGGAATCCTTGGGAAATCTCTATTGCTCCGCCAGATCTAAGCTACGGGCTTGGAATGGCACCGCTCACGGAAGGTGGTCTGTGGCAATTTATTACCATCTGCGCGATCGGCGCCTTTGTCTCATGGGCGCTGCGTCAAGCTGAAATTGCTCGCAAGCTAGGTATGGGGCTACACGTTCCAGTGGCCTTTAGCTTCGCGATCCTTGCCTATGTCACGCTAGTTGTGATTCGTCCGGTGCTGCTGGGTGCATGGGGGCATGGCTTCCCATACGGCATCTTCAGTCACCTCGACTGGGTATCAAATGTGGGCTACCAATACCTGCATTTCCACTACAACCCGGCCCACATGCTGGCGATTACGTTCTTCTTCACCAATGCACTGGCGCTAGCCCTGCACGGCTCGTTGATCCTGTCGATGACGAACCCGCAGAAAGGCGAGCCTGTGAAGACCGGTGAGCATGAGAACACCTTCTTCCGTGACTTCGTCGGTTACTCCATCGGTGCGCTCGGTATCCATCGTCTCGGTCTGTTCCTCGCGATCAACGCGGCCTTCTGGAGCGCGGTCTGTATCGTGCTGAGTGGCCCGTTCTGGACGCGTGGCTGGCCAGAGTGGTGGAACTGGTGGCTCGAATTACCGTTCTGGTCATAAGAGGACACCAATATGGCTGAGTATCAAAACATCTTTACGCGGGTTCAGGTCCGCGAGCCCGGCTACCCAGGTGTCGAGCTTCCAGAAGGCAGTCTGCCGCGCCTCGGGAAACCGGTCTATCCCTGGTTCTCGTACTGGCTTGGTAAGATCGGCGACGCCCAAATTGGGCCGATCTATCTAGGATTTGCCGGTGTTGCGTCGTTGTTCTTTGGCTTCATCGCCATCGAAATTATCGGCTTCAACATGCTGGCTTCAGTTGACTGGAGCCCGATGCAGTTCCTGAAGAACTTCTTCTGGTTGGCGCTTGAACCGCCACCCCCGGCTTATGGGTTGAGTATCCCGCCGCTGGGTGATGGTGGCTGGTGGTTGATGGCTGGGTTCTTCCTAACGGCATCGATCATCCTCTGGTGGGTTCGGACCTACCAGCGCGCAATTGCACTGGGTACCGGTACCCACGTTGCTTGGGCCTTTGCTGCAGCGATCTTCTTCTATCTGACATTGGGCTTCATTCGCCCAGTGCTGATGGGTAGCTGGGGTGAGGCAGTGCCATTCGGGATCTTCCCGCATCTGGACTGGACAGCAGCCATTTCCATTCGCTATGGCAATTTCTACTACAACCCGTTCCATGCGCTATCGATCGCCTTCTTGTACGGCTCAGCAGTCCTGTTCGCGATGCATGGCGGCACGATCCTCGGCGTCTCCCGCTACGGTGGCGACCGCGAGATCGATCAGATCACCAGTCGTGGTACGGCGGCCGAGCGTGCAATGTTGTTCTGGCGCTGGACCATGGGCTTCAACGCGACGATGGAATCAATCCATCGCTGGGCTTGGTGGTTCGCGGTTCTCACGGTCATTACCGCCGGTATCGGGATTCTGCTGACTGGCACCGTGGTTGAGAACTGGTATCTATGGGGAATTAAGCACGGCATCGTGGCCCCTTATCCGTCGGAGATCACCGTCCAGGATCCGACCCTGCTGCAGGGGGTGTCGCAATGAAGGTCCTAAACCATAAGGCGGTCATTCTCGCAGTGTTGGGCGCTTCGGCGATCCTGACTGGCTGTGAGATGCCACCACCGGAAACGGTCCAGAACGGCTACCGTGGTCTGCAGATGCAGACCAACTATAACCCGCGTCTGTTGCAAGCTTCGCTCGAGGCCAACGTGCCGCCGGATCCAATCCCGGCAGCAGCCGAGGGTGGCCCGATGGCGAAGGACGTCTATAAGAACGTCCAGGTGCTTGGTGATCTGACGGTCAATGAGTTCAACCGGTTGATGGTTGCGTTGACCAACTGGGTTGCTCCAGAGCAAGGTTGCTACTACTGCCATGTCAGCGACGGCGGGTTCGAGGAAGATGGGATCTACACCAAGATCACCTCGCGCAAGATGCTGCAGATGACGCAGGACACCAATGCGCATTGGAAGGACCACGTGGCGGATACGGGTGTCACCTGCTACACCTGTCATCGGGGCAACCCAGTACCGGAATATGTCTGGGTTACCGATCCAGGTCCGGGTCAGCCGTCGGCATTGGCGCCAACGGGGCAGAATATTGCGGCGGCATCTGTTGCCTATGCGTCGCTGCCCTATGACCCATTCACGCCGTTCTTACTGCAAGATAACGACATTCGTGTCATTGGCGATACCGCCCTTCCACAGGGGAATCGCAGTTCGATCAAGCAGGCAGAATGGACCTATGGCTTGATGATGCACATGTCGGATGCACTCGGCGTCAACTGCACCTACTGCCATAATTCACGCTCGTTCTATTCTTGGGATCAGAGCACACCACAGCGGACTACTGCTTGGTACGCGATCCGTCATGTGCGCGAGTTGAATAACGAATGGGTTGTGCCCTTGACCGATATCTTGCCGGATTCGCGCAAGGGTCCACTAGGTGACGTCTACAAGGTGTATTGCGCTACCTGTCACCAAGGCGCTTATAAGCCGCTCTACGGTGCGCCAATGTTGAAGGACTATCCTGCGTTGCAGGGGCCAATCCCTGAGGGTGGCCTGGCCGCGGCAAAGGCTGTTGAGGAAGCGGCGGCACCTGCTGAAGAGACCCCGGCGGCTGAGGCTGAGGATGGCGCTCCAGTTGACGGAGCGGCACCCGCGGAAGAGGCGGCTATAGAGATGCCGGCTGAGGAAGCAGCGCCAGCGGAAGACGCAGCGACAGAGACGCCGGCTGAGGAAGCTGCACCAGCAGAAGCAGCCGCACCTGCGGAAGACGCAGCGACAGAGACGCCGGCTGAGGAAGCTGCACCAGAAGAAGCCGCCGCACCAGCGGAAGACGCAGCTGCAGAGGCGCCGGCTGAGGAAGCTGCACCAGCCGCCGAGGATGCAGCAGCGGTAGCTACGCCAGCCGAAGAAGCTCCGGCGCAGGAGCAGTCCCAGCAGAATCCGCCGCGGTTGCAATATCCGCCGCCGTCGATGATGCGCTATCCGCCGGCACCGCTGCAGTACCCGCCGGCTCCGCAGTCTCGGTAGGAATATTGAGGGTGATGGATCACCCCGCCCAACTGGGCGGCACAGATGGCCGCAAGGTCAAAACTGAAACACAATAGAGGTGATTCCCATGGCTGATAACAAGAGCCTGACTGGCCTAACCGAAGAAGAGGCCCAAGAGTTCCACGGTATTTTTACGTCAAGCATGACCGCCTTCTTCGGTGTCGTCATTTTCGCGCACGTGTTGGCTTGGCTGTGGCGTCCCTGGCTGTAAGCCGAAAGCGCGCCTAATCAGTTGTGATTTGGTGTGGTGTTTGCGCTAAAGCGCTATTCCACACCGTACTAGGAGACATTTCATGCATCGTATTTGGCAGCTATTCGATCCACGCCGCACCCTGATGGCATTGTTCAGCTTCTTGTTTGTGCTGGCTTTGCTGATTCATTTCATCCTGTTGGCGTCCCCGGACTTCAACTGGTTGGGAGGAAACTCGGTTCAGGCGCCTTCAACGAACATGTCGGCCATGCCGCCGGCACGGACGATGAATTAAGATCATGTGAGTGGTGATCATCGCCTAGCGATTGTCACCAGTGCACCCATTGTTGGTGCATGCTGTTACCGAGTGTTTATCTTGGTATAGCAAGCCCTAGAGGGCAACCCCGCCGCGGGGGTGTACGCGGACGATGGCCGAGAGGCCCTTTATGAAAACCGGAGGTTAAATCCATGGCTGATCCTAAGAGCCTGACCGGACTGACCGAAGAAGAGGCCCAGGAGTTCCACGGCATCTTCACGTCCAGCATGACCGCTTTTTTTGGTGTGGTCATTTTTGCTCACGTGCTGGCTTGGCTCTGGCGCCCCTGGCTGTAAAGAGCTGACGCGCTTGCGAACCTGGCATCGCGAGCACTATTCATGCAAATGGTGCTCGTCGACGTAGCGATTAACGCAGAGGAATTTCACTATGCATAAGCTCTGGCAAATCTTCGATCCGCGCCGCACCCTGGTGGCGATCGCTATTTTCCTGTTCATCCTTGGCTTGCTGATCCACTTCATCCTGCTAAGCACTGCGGATTTCAACTGGCTCGGCGACGGCATTCCTGCAGTCAGCCAAGTTGTTTCTCAGCAGCTCGGCCTCGTCTAGCGCATCGAGCTCGCTCGTTTCGCAGGGCATTCGCTGGGGTACGCGATAATGTGTGCCCCAGCGTAGCCAAGAAAAGGCAGCCGTATGGCTGCTTTTTTTATGGGCACTGTTTTTGCTCATCAGTGATCATCCTTCCCTTGGGATCGCGTTTTGGCCAGCGTCCCGCTAGGTCTAGGAGATGAGCGAGTAGCGCAAGACCGAGCGGGAGAGCAATCAAGACCCAATGCGCATTGGCGAGTGCTGCGCGCAGACTCAGGAGCAGCAAGAACCCTGCCGCTAGATTGGGTAATAGGTCGGTCAAATTGGGCGTTTGCTTGCCAAGCCGCTGCGCGAGTCCAAACACAAGTGCCTCGACCAGAACCAAAATCAAGATCAGGTCGATGATCCGACCGCTGGCAAAGAGTTCAACCATGCGTAACCCCTTAGAGTAAGACCAGCCAGAAGATGAACAGTCCGAGCAGCAGGCGATAGACCACGAAGGGAACCATGCTGATCCGCTCAATGAAACGCAGAAAGAAATGGATCGTCAGATAGGCAACGATAAAAGAAAGACCGGCGCCAAGCAGGAGCGGCCCCCAAGCGACGGGCTCAGGCGATGCGATCAATGCTTTGGTCTCTAAGAGTCCAGCGATCAGGATGGTCGGTATCGAGAGGAGGAAGGAAAAGCGCGAGGCTGCCTTACGGGTCAGTCCCAGGAACAGACCCGCGGTGATGGTGATGCCCGAGCGTGAGGTGCCAGGGATGATCGCGATAGCCTGAAAGAGGCCAATCAGCAAGGCACTGCGCCAGCCGAGTCTGTATTCGTCGCGCCTGCGCTTGCCGATACCATCGGCCAGCCAGAGCATTAGGCCGAAACCAATGGTCGTTCCCGCGATCACCAACTCGACCAGACGATCCTCCTCCCGAATGAACTCGAGGAGTGATTTGAGAGGGAGACCCAGTGCGAGGATAGGAAGGGTTGCGATCAGGATCATCCCTGCTAAACGGGCATCTTGATCGGCGAGCGAGCGCTGACGGATCGAACCGATGACGGCCAGCGTCATGGTTGCGAGCTCGTGGCGGAAGTACAGCATGACCGCAGCCAACGTGCCGACGTGAACGGCAACATCGAAGGAGAGGCTCTGGAGTGCGTAGCCAAAGACAAGTGGCGTGAGAATGAGGTGTGCAGAGCTTGAGATCGGCAGGAACTCAGTAAAGCCCTGCACCGTGGCGAGCAGAAGGATCTGGACAGCGTCCATTCGGCAAGTTCCTCAACAGCGGTTCGTGGTGAGCGGTTAGTGGCGAGCAAGGCGTGGCGAGCAAGGCGTCGGAGTGGGCGCCGGAGTAGAGCGTGGGGAGCGGGGCGAGAGTATAACGCGCTGCCGATTGCCGCAGTCACCCCGCTGTTGGCTATCGTTGGCTACAGCGGCTGATGACCGATCGCCTTGATCAGGCATCGAAGCGACACAGCGGCACCATCAGCTCGGCTGAGCTGAGGCCACCGTGGACGCCGATCTGTCGGAAGGGTTTGTCGCCGATCAACTGTTGATGGAGCACGGCCTGGTCGCGTGCGATCAGGCAATAATCGCCGATGCGTTCGTGCAAGCGCGGGTGAGCGGGTCCAAGCCCAAAGCATCCACGCGCGATCAGCGCTTCACTGGGGAAGAGCCAGAAATGCGACTCCAAGTGTTCGGAATAGAGCTGCTCGAACCGCGCGCGTTGATCTGGAACGAGGTAGCAATAGGCCGCCCGTGGCTCGCCGCAGAGGGGTATGCGCAGACAGTCAACCAGCTCGGGCTTGAGGCTGAGTTCAGTCAGCTGTGAGGGTTTGGTGTCGATTTGGCCATGATCAGCGCAGACCAGGAGCAGGGTGTCGCTGCCAGCGAGCCGTTGCATCAGCTGATGGATGCCTTGCTCGATGCTGCTGAGGTGAGCGATTGCCTGTGGACTCTCGATGCCATGGTTGTGACCTATGCGATCGAGATCAGGCCAATAGGCGTAAAGGATGGTTGGCTCGCGCGCCCGCTTCAGGGTCTTGGCGATTACTCGGAACATCTGCGGGAGCCCCTTGTAGGGGTGCAGCTGAGCCGGTCCGAGGTGGGCGAGGTTGTATGCTGAGCGGGCGATCGCGCGGGGTGAGACTACTGCGGATGCCCCGTTCAAGCAGGCGAAGAGCGAGCGATGGCGATAGAGCTGTTGGACATCGATGCCGGCCTGTCGATAGCCGCTGCCGCCATACCTGGGGGTGCCTGGCAACACGGCGAGCACGGCCCCAAGCTCGCTGAGCCACATATGCCAGCCGGTCATGGCATGCTGTTGCGGCGCATCACCCGTGAGATAGCTGGTGATTGCAGAGGCAGTGGTGGAGGGGAAGACCGATGTCAGGGCGCCGAGCCGATGCCGCACCAAGGGCCCATCAGGTGAGCGGCGCTGCAGCCAGTCGTCGCCGAGTCCGTCGATCACCAGCAGCACGAGATGACGTGCTTCGAGGAGCTCGGTCGCGGGCAACAACCGGGCCTCGGGATAGGGTTCTACATCGCCAGATCGATGCCCGCGTGCGCCGATTAGCGACTGCATCAAATTGACGATGCTGCCGCCTTGATAGTCTGGAAGGTGCATTCCAGCAGGATACGGGAGCGGCTGCGGCAGCACCAGTCTCGGGTTGCTGGCACCTCGGTATAATTGGCGCTCGGCCTTTTATCGCCCTCCATGACCTCAAGCGCGCCCTATGTCGTCCTTCGATCATCGCACCGCCCTGACTCAGATTCCAACCGATCCGGGTGTCTACCGCATGCTCGATGAGGCCGGCAGCCTGCTCTATGTCGGTAAGGCGAAAAACCTGAAGCGCCGCGTCAGCAGTTATTTCGGCCGCGCACTGAACCGGCGCCTGCAGGTGATGGTTGCGCAGATCGCCGACATTCAAGTCACAGTGACCCGTACCGAGGGTGAGGCGTTGCTGCTCGAGAGCGACCTCATCAAGACCTATCGTCCGCGTTTCAACGTGCTCCTGCGCGATGACAAGAGCTACCCGTTCATCTATCTGAGCACCCAGGATGCGTTTCCGCGGCTGTCCTTCTATCGTGGTCCGCGCAAGGGACCGGGTCGCTACTTTGGCCCCTATCCCAGTGCCTGGGCGGTGCGTGAGACACTGCAGCTGCTGCAGAAATTGTTCCCGGTGCGCCAATGCCGTGATAGCTTCTATCGCAGCCGGACACGCGCTTGTCTGCAGCACCAGATCAAGCGCTGCACGGGTCCCTGCGTAGGGCTTGTCCGCGCTGAAGACTATGCGATCGACGTCGAGGACAGCATCAAGTTTTTGGAGGGTCGCACCGACGAGGTGATCGCCGAGCTTGGCCAGCGCATGGAGCAGGCCGCATCCGCGCTCGAGTTCGAGCGTGCTGCGACGCTGCGCGATCAGATCGCGACCTTGCAGCGTATTCAGCAACGCCAATACGTCACGGCAGAGGGCGGCGACGTTGACATCGTTGCGGCGGTGGAGGAGGCCGGGACGGTCTGTGTTCAGGTCTTTTTCATTCGTGCCGGGCGCAACCTTGGCAACAAGGCCTTCTTTCCGCAGGTTCCCGACGATGCGGATCAGGCGGCGGTGCTCTCGGCCTTCTTGACCCAGTTCTACGTCGATAAGGAGATCCCGCCTGAGGTTCTGCTGAATGCTGAGCCGGACGAGGCCGAGTTCCTGACCGCAGCGCTCAGTGAACGCGCCGGGCGGCGCGTGTCGCTGAAGCATCGGTTACGCGCTGAGCGTGCGCGCTGGGTTGAGATGGCCGTCAACAATGCCGTGCTGGCATTGAAGACGCGGCTCAGCAGTCGTGCCGGCTATGCACGCCGACTCGAGGCATTGCGCGATCTGCTCGGTCTCGATGATCTTCCGCGGCGCATGGAATGCTTCGACATCAGCCACACCCGTGGCGAGTTGACGGTCGCCTCCTGCGTCGTCTTTGACGACCAAGGGGCGCGCAAGTCCGACTATCGACGCTTCAACATTGAGGGCATCACCCCAGGCGATGACTATGCGGCCATGGAGCAGGCGCTCCAGCGTCGTTACCGTCGGGTGCTGGCCGGAGAGGTGCCGTTGCCTGACCTGCTGTTAATCGATGGCGGAAAAGGCCAGCTCGGCGCGGTCGCGGCTGTGCTCGACGACCTCGGGATCGACGGGCTCAGACTGGTTGGCGTCTCCAAGGGGCCGGATCGCAAGGCCGGCGCTGAACAACTGTGGCTGGCCGAGGGCGGAACACCGATCATCGCCGGTGCTGATTCCCCAGCGCTGCATCTGGTGCAGCAGATCCGTGATGAGGCACATCGGTTTGCCATCACCGGTCACCGCCAGCGGCGTGATAAGGCACGCAAGACCTCGACGCTTGAGGAGATTCCGGGGGTCGGCCCGAAGCGCCGGCAGAATCTGCTCCGCGCCTTTGGCGGGCTGCGTGGGCTGGCGCGCGCAGCACCAGATGACATCGCTCGGGTTGATGGCATCAGTCAGGCCTTGGCACGCCAGATTCATGATGCCTTGCATGCGGAGCGCGAGCGGGCATGATCCTGGTCCGCTGTGAGTGCTATGATGAAGGGCTTTTATCGATTGCGATAGAGCGTCCTGTCACTGTTGTGCCTGGCTTGTGCTCGCCCGGTCGTCGGTTGATTTGAGCGCCGCTTGTTTTCTAGCGCTTTTCCCCGGTTGCTGGCAGTGTCCGATGGCTGCCTGCCAGGCGCCTACACCCCGTTTTAGGAAGTCTATAAAGAGCGATGGCCGATTTCGCAAAAGAAGTCTTGCCGGTCAATCTCGAAGACGAGATGCGCCAGTCTTACCTCGACTACGCGATGAGCGTGATCGTCGGGCGGGCGCTGCCGGACGTGCGCGACGGACTCAAGCCGGTGCATCGGCGTGTGTTGTTCGCGATGAACGTGCTCGGCAACGACTGGAACAAGCCCTATAAAAAGTCTGCGCGCGTGGTTGGTGACGTCATCGGTAAGTACCATCCGCATGGCGATACTGCGGTCTACGACACCATCGTGCGCATGGCGCAGCCGTTCTCGATGCGCTATATGCTGGTCGACGGCCAGGGCAACTTCGGCTCGGTTGATGGCGACTCGCCAGCAGCCATGCGCTACACCGAGGTGCGCATGGCGCGCATCGCCCACGCGCTGCTCGATGATCTCGATAAAGAGACGGTCGATTTTATCCCCAACTATGACGAGTCCGAGCAGGAGCCGACGGTTCTGCCGGCGCGTTTCCCGAATCTCTTGGTCAATGGCGCCGCTGGCATCGCGGTGGGCATGGCCACCAACATCCCACCGCACAACCTCGGCGAGATCATCGACGCCTGTTTGGCGGTCATCGAGAACCCGCTGGTTGAGATCGAGCGCTTGATGGAGATCGTGCCCGGGCCGGACTTTCCGACCGCGGCGATCATCAACGGCATTCGTGGCATCCGCGAGGCCTATCGCACCGGTCGCGGCCGGATTCGGCTGCGCGCGCGCACCCATCAGGAGACCGAGTCGCGCAGCAAGCGTGAGGCGATTGTCATCACCGAGCTGCCCTATCAGGTCAACAAGGCGCGCATGCTCGAGAAGATGGCCGCACTGGTGCGCGAGAAGAAGCTCGAGGGGATCGCTGAGCTGCGCGACGAGTCGGATAAAGACGGCATGCGGGTCGTGATCGAGATCAAGCGTGATCATTACCCGGATGTGGTGCTGAATAACCTCTTTCAGCACACCCAGATGCAGACCGTGTTCGGCATCAACATGGTCGCCCTGGTCGACGGTCAGCCGCGCACGCTGAATCTCAAGCAGATGCTTGAGTACTTCTTGCGCCATCGCCGCGATGTCGTCACCCGCCGCACCATCTACGAGCTACGCAAGGCGCGCGACCGCGCCCATCTGTTGGAGGGCTATACGGTCGCATTGGCCAATATCGACGAGGTCATCGCGCTGATCAAGGCCTCGGCCAGCCCTGCGGATGCGCGCGAAGGACTGATGGCGCGCGATTGGGCCGCTGGCGAGGTGGCCGGGATGCTCCAGCGTGCTGGCGCGGATGAGACCCGGCCAGACGACTTGGAGGCCGGCTTCGGGCTGCGCGACGACGGGCAGTATCGGCTGAGCGAACGTCAGGCGCGGGCGATCCTCGACCTGCAGTTGCAGCGCTTGACCGGGCTCGAGCAAGACAAGATCATCAAGGAATTCGAGGCCATCCTCGAGACCATCGCCGAACTGCTATCGATTCTGCGTGATCCAGATCGGCTGATGCAGGTGATTCGCGATGAGCTGACCGCGATCCGCGATCAATATGCCGATCAACGTCGGACTGAGATCATTGAGGATCAGGCCGATATCTCACTGCTGGACTTGATAGCACCGGAAGACGTGGTGGTGACGCTCTCGCATGCCGGCTATGTTAAGGCCCAGCCGATCGCCGAGTATCAGGCACAGCGCCGGGGCGGCAAGGGCCGCAGTGCGTCGAACTTGAAGGACGAGGATTTCATCGACCGCCTCTTCGTTGCCAACTCGCATGACACCGTGCTCTGCTTCTCGAGCCACGGCAAGGTCTATTGGCTCAAGGTCTACGAGCTGCCACAGGCGAGCTATGGTGGCCGCGGTCGGCCGATCGTTAACCTGCTGCCGCTGGAGAAGGGCGAGCGCATCAACGCCACGCTGCCGGTGCCGGAGTACGAGGAGGGCAGCTTCGTCTTCATGGCTACCAGCAAAGGGACGGTCAAGAAGACGCCCTTGTCGGACTTCTCGCGCCCTTTGTCGCGCGGCTTGATCGCGATTGATCTGCACGAGGACGAGTATCTGATTGGCGTTGCGGTGACCGACGGTCGACAGGATATGATGCTCTTCAGCTCCGCGGGTAAGGCGGTGCGCTTCAACGAGTCCGAGGTGCGCTCGATGGGCCGCACGGCGCACGGCGTTCGTGGCATCACGCTTGGCGAAGGCCAGCGCGTGATCTCGCTGTTGGTCGCCGAGCCTGGTACCGTGCTCACGGTTGGCGCCAATGGCCAGGGCAAGCGCACCCCGATTGAGGAGTTCCCGACCAAGGGCCGTGGGACCAAAGGCGTGATCTCGATGCGCATCGGCGAGCGCAATGCCGAGCAGGTTGGCGCGGTGCTGGTGCGACCGGGCGATGAGATCATGCTGATCACCGAGGCCGGTACCCTGGTGCGCACGGGGGTTGATGCTATCTCCATCCTGAGCCGTAACACTTGGGGTGTGAAACTGATCAATCTCGGCGACAATCAGCGTCTGGCTGGCATCGAGCGCATCATTGCCCTGAACGGTGACGATGATGGGCGCGATCCCAACGATGGTGATGTGCTTGGCGAGGATTCGCCCGGAGATGGTCCGGCTGGAACTGGTGCCGGCGATGATGGTGATCTCGACTGATGCGCACCCCTATCCAACCGCCCGTATCCCACTGATTGAATCCAGAAGAAGGTACCGCTGATGTCTCGACCCTACAACTTCAGCGCCGGCCCGGCGATGCTGCCAGAGCCCGTGCTCAGCCAAGCCCAGGAAGAGATGCTGGACTGGAATGGCAGCGGCATGTGCGTGGCCGAGATGAGCCACCGGGGCAAAGAGTTCATGAGCATTGCCGAGCAGGCCGAGCAGGATCTGCGTGACCTGCTCGCGATACCAGAAGGCTATCGGGTGCTGTTCCTACAGGGAGGTGCTTCAAGCCAGTTCGCCATGGTGCCGATGAATCTGTCCGCGCGCGCGGGTCAGGCGGATTACCTCAACACCGGCAGCTGGTCGAAAAAGGCCATTGCAGAGGCGCATCGGTATTGTGCCGTCCATATCGCGGCCAGCACTCAGCCCGAGCGTTTCGTGCGTGCTCCTGCACAGTCGGAGCTCACGCTGTCTGAGGACGCCGCCTACCTGCACTACACGCCGAATGAGACGATCGAGGGCGTGGAGTTCCCTTACATCCCCGAGTCCTCGGTGCCACTGGTGGCCGATATGTCCTCGACCCTGCTGTCGCGGCCGATCGATGTCTCGCGCTACGGGTTGATCTACGCCGGTGCGCAGAAGAACATCGGGCCGGCTGGGCTGACCATCCTGATCGTGCGTGACGACTTGATCGGCGAGCCGCTGAGTGGCACCCCGACCATGTTCGACTATCGTGTCCACGCCGACAGCGGCTCGATGTACAACACGCCGCCGACCTATGCCTGGTATCTGGCCGGTCTGGTGTTCCAATGGTTGAAGGATCTTGGTGGGCTTGAGGGCATGGGCGAGATCAACCGACGCAAGGCCGAGAAGCTCTATGCGGCGATCGACGGCTCCAGCTTCTACGCCAATCCGGTCGAGCCGGCGTCGCGCTCCTGGATGAATGTGCCCTTCACGCTCGCCGATCCTGAGCTGGATGCCGATTTCCTCGCTGGGGCCAAGGCGGCCGGGATGCTGACGCTGAAGGGCCATCGCTCGGTCGGCGGCATGCGCGCAAGCATCTACAATGCGATGCCAGAGGCCGGTGTCGATGCGCTGATCGCCTTCATGGCTGAGTTCGAGCGGACCAAGGGGTGAATGGGGTGTACAAGATCCAGACACTGAACAACATCTCGGTGGCGGGCCTCAATCGGCTGCCACGCGAGCAGTACGAGATTGCATCCGAATTCAGCCACCCTGATGCGATCCTGGTGCGTTCGGCAAAGATGCACGATCTGCCGGTGCCCGCGAGTCTGAAGGCGATCGGCCGCGCTGGTGCGGGCGTGAACAACATCCCGGTGCCAGCGATGACCGAGCGCGGCATCGCGGTGTTCAACGCCCCCGGCGCCAATGCCAATGCGGTCAAGGAGCTGGTGCTGGCCGGCATGCTGCTGGCGGCGCGCAATATTGCCCAGGGCTGGCAGTTTGCCCGCGAGCTCGAGGGCGATGATGCTGCGATCGGTAAGGCGGTCGAGGCTGGCAAGAAGCAGTTCGTCGGCTTCGAGCTGCCGGGCCGGACCTTGGGCGTGATTGGACTGGGGGCGATTGGCGTCTTGGTCGCCAATGCCGCACGGGCGCTCGGCATGAAGGTGATCGGCTTTGATCCCAGCATCACCGTGCGCAGTGCCTGGAAACTGGAGGCCGATGTCGAGCGGGCGCTGTCGATCGACGACCTGGTCTCGCGCTCTGATTTCATGAGCTTCCATGTGCCATTGACCGACAAGACCCGGCACATGATCAATGCCGAGCGCATCCAGAGCATGCGCGATGGGGCGGTTCTGCTTAACTTCTCCCGCGATGGCATTATCGATGACGATGCCGCGGTCACCGCGCTCGATGCCGGTAAGCTCTACGCCTATGTCTGCGATTTCCCCAGCAATCTGTTGAAGGCGCATCCGCGCGTGGTCAGCCTGCCGCACTTGGGCGCTTCGACCTGCGAGGCGGAGGAGAATTGCGCGGTGATGGTGGCGAATCAGGTGCGCGCCTATCTCGAAGATGGCAACGTCAGCAATTCGGTCAACTTTCCTGAGATCCATCTGCCGCGCAACGGTGGGCATCGGATGGTGGTGGTGAATCGCAACGTGCCGAATATGCTCGGGCAAATCTCGACCGATCTCGCCGAGGATGGCTTGAATATTATCGATATGCTGAACCGCTCGCGCGACGATCTGGCGGTGACGCTGATCGATATCGACAAGCCCTGTCAGGAGCAGACGGTTCAGCGCATTGCCGGCATTGATGGTGTGTTGTCAGTGCGTTGCCTGCCTGATGCCGTGCAAGCCTGAGACGATGTTGGCCCAGGGTGATCGAGCGGAGGTTTCTGTGATCAACAGGTGTTACCGGGACTCATGACCAGCGACGATCAGCTCCAACAGGTACGCGAGCGGATCAACGCTATCGATGCTGATCTGTTGCGGCTGATCTCCGAGCGCGCTGCTTGCGCCCAGGCTGTGGCAAAGATCAAGGATGCTCACGGCGACTCGGTCAAATACTACCGACCCGAGCGCGAAGCCGAGATCTTGCGCCGGATCAAGGCCGAGAATCCCGGCCCGCTCGACGGCGAAGAGGTCGCGCGGCTGTTCCGCGAGATCATGTCGGCCTGTCTAGCGCTCGAGAAGCCCCTCAAGGTTGGTTACCTAGGACCTGAGGGTACTTTTACTCAGGCTGCGGCGCTGAAACATTTTGGCCATTCGGTCCATGCCCAGCCGTTTGGCGCCATCGGTGACATCTTTCGCGAGGTGGAGGCGGGCGCCTGTGACTATGGCGTGGTACCGGTCGAGAACTCGACCGAAGGGGTCGTCAATCACACGCTTGACATGTTCATGCGCTCGCCGCTGCTGATTGCTGGCGAGGTGACGCTGCGCATTCATCATCATCTGCTGTCGAATGCTCAGGATCTGAGTGCGGTGCGCAAGGTCTACTCGCATCAGCAATCATTGGCCCAATGCCGCGGTTGGCTTGATCGGTATCTGCCCAATGCAGAGCGGGTAGCGGTCAGCACGAATGCCGATGCGGCCAAGTTGGCGGCAGCGGACACCCATGTGGCGGCGGTGGCAAGCGAGGCGGCGGCAGAGCTCTATGAGCTGCAGGTACTTGCTCAGCGCATCGAGGATGAGCCTGGCAATACTACCCGGTTCTTGGTCATCGGCCCCGAGGATTCGCCGCCGAGCGGGCATGACAAGACCAGCATGCTGCTGTCCTGCCGCAATGAGGCGGGCGGTCTGAATCGATTATTGACGCCCTTTGCCAAGCAGGGCCTGAGTCTGACCCGAATCGAGTCGCGCCCTTCGCGCCAAGGCGTGTGGGATTATGTCTTTTTTGTCGATGTCTGCGGGCACCGGCAATCGCCCGAGGTTGCGGCCGCGCTCGCTGAGCTGAAGGGGGCGGCTAACCTCTGCAAGGTGCTTGGCTCCTATCCGGAGGCGGTGCTTTAGGAAGAGTGAAGGGTACGTTGTCGCTGCTGAGAAGTGTTATCCGTGACGAATCAGTTTTTGGACCTTGCCGTGCCGCAGATTGCGGAGCTAACGCCTTATGTGCCGGGAAAGCCGGTGGCTGAGCTTGAGCGTGAGCTCGGTATTTCTGGCTCGATCAAGCTGGCGTCCAACGAGAATCCGCTGGGTTGCGGTGAGGCAGCACGCGCTGCCTATGTGGCGGCGGCGGCTGAGCTGGGCCGCTATCCGGATGGTGGCGGGTTCGCGCTGCGACGGGCGATCGCGTCGCATCATGGCGTCGAGCTGGAGCAGGTGACGCTTGGGAATGGGTCTAACGACGTACTCGATTTGGTCGCGCGCGTCTTCTTGCAGCCAGGCCGGGAGTCGGTGTTCTCCGAGTACGCCTTTGCCGTCTACCCGATCGCGACCATGGCCGTTGGCGCGCGCGCGCGCGTGGCTCCGGCGCAGCATTTTGGCCAGGATCTCGAGGCGATGGCGGCACTGGTCAACGAGCGCACTGGGGTGGTCTGGATTGCCAACCCGAACAACCCGACTGGGACCTGGCTCGCTGCCGAGCCGCTGCGTGCCTTCTTGTCGGCGCTGCCTCGGCACTGTATGGCCGTGGTCGATGAGGCCTATTTCGAGTATGTCGACGAGGCCGATTATCCGGATACGACGCGCTGGCTGAAGGCTTTTCCGAACCTCATCGTTACCCGCACCTTTGCCAAGATTCATGGCCTTGCCGCGCTACGGGTCGGTTACGGCCTGAGTCATCCGCATGCTGCCGAGCTGATGAACCG
Organism: Lamprobacter sp.; assembly: GCF_034860625.1. Lineage (NCBI taxonomy): Bacteria > Pseudomonadati > Pseudomonadota > Gammaproteobacteria > Chromatiales > Chromatiaceae > Lamprobacter > Lamprobacter sp. The sequence goes on along the minus strand of NZ_JAYESN010000002.1, from coordinate 51,765 downwards.
GGTGCGGCAGCCCTTTAATGTGAATGCCCCGGCACAGGCTGCAGCGGCGGCGGCACTGGCTGATCTTGAGCACGTTGAACGCTCGAGAGCGCATAATCGCCTCGAGATGGCGCGTTTGAAGGCGGGTCTCGATGATTTGGGCCTCGATTCGATTCCATCGGTGGGTAATTTTTTGACACTCGACCTTGGCCAGCCCGTGGGCCCCATCGATCAGGCATTGCTGCGTGAGGGCGTGATCTGTCGGCCGGTTGCGAATTATGGCTTATCGAGGCATCTGCGCATTAGTATAGGCCTGGCCGAAGAAAACGACCGCCTGCTGGCGGCACTCGCTCGGGTGCTCGACCAAATGAACGCTTCTGGAGCTGGGTGATGATCAAGCGCCTCGCAGTGATCGGCGTTGGCCTCATCGGTGGGTCATTGGCGCGAGCCTTACGGGCGGCTGATGCCGTGGGTGAGATCATTGGCTGCGGTCGCTCTATAGAGAACCTTGAGCTTGCGCTAGAATTGGGTGTGATTGACGATTACGCTCGAGATCCAGCGGATGCCGTCGCGGATGCCGACATGGTGTTTATCGCTGTGCCTTTGGGGGCGATCGCAGGGGTTTTTGCGCAGATCAAGGAACGGCTTCCGGCACATGCCGTGGTGACCGATGGTGGCAGCGTCAAAGGTAGCGTTTTGGTCGATGCTCATCGCGTCTTCGGTCGGGTTCCGCCATGGCTAGTGCCTGGACATCCAATCGCAGGGACCGAGCGCAGTGGTGTCAGCTCGTCTTTTCCTGAGCTGTACCAGAATCGACGGGTGATCCTGACGCCAGTTCCAGAGACCGACCCATGGGCGGTCGCACGGGTGCGAGCGATGTGGGAGCAGGTGGGCTCCGAGGTGACCGAGATGAGCGTCAAGCATCACGATGAGGTGCTTGCCGCGACCAGTCACCTGCCGCACATGTTGGCGTTTTGTCTGGTCGACAGGCTCGCACGGATGCAGAGTCATGATGACATTTTTCGCTATGCCGCAGGCGGCTTTCGCGATTTTACTCGCATCGCGTCATCGAGTCCGGAAATGTGGCGTGATATCTGTCTTGCGAACGCCGATGCCTTGAGCGCGATGCTAGGTTGCTTTGGCGACGAGATCCGTGAGCTCGCAAACACCATAGACTCTGCTGATGCGGAGGGCCTGCTTGCGCTCTTTGAGCGCGCTCGCGCGTCGCGCGAGCGTTATGTCGATGGGCTAGAACCTTCCTCCGGTGGGGAGTCAGGGATGCTTGGTTAATGCCGGCATTCGTCCATGTGCCTTGAAACGCCTGGGATTAGGGCGACTAGAAAGGTCACTGCTAGGAGTAGCGCAGCAGACAGGACCAACACCAAGGCGAACTGGCTGGTCGGTATACTGAGCGCTGTCGTCATGGCGATGACCCCAAGCAGGACGCCAGTCGCCAGTAGCGCGGCAGAAAGCAGGACGGCAGCACGCATGGTTCGACAATTGATCAACATTGCCAGCCTCCGGTTTGTTAGTGAATAAGTAAATACTAATTCACTGATGCGCTTTTGTCCAGAACCCTTGCTCGCAAACACTCAAGATTGTCGACCCGTTCAAACTTTCAGCGCGATTGCCAGAGCGCGAGCCCTGCAGTAGCCTAGCGGGCGGTGTCGTAGGTGCCGACTGCTGATCGTTCGGCGGGGTGCTTTGGATGCTGCCTGTAACCTTGATGCGGGAACGTTGTGATGATCCGGCAACAGGGTGTCTTACCACATTGCGATCAGGCCGCCTCAGCGAAGGGCCGATCCTCTAATAGCGGGAATCGATTGCTGATGGAGAACGAGACTAACATTACCTGGCACGAGCATCGGGTGACCCGTGAAGAGCGTGAGCGCTTGCATGGCCACCGTGGTTGCGTGATCTGGTTTACCGGCCTCAGTGGATCGGGCAAGAGTACGCTGGCGAATGTGCTCGACCACATGCTCTCAGCCCGTGGGGCCAAGAGTGCCGTGCTTGATGGTGATAACGTCCGACACGGACTGAATGCGGGCCGTAGCCTTCTGAAGGAGACTCATGGCGACGAGTTTGCCGAGCGCTTTGGCTTGGGCTTTACCGCCGTTGATCGGGAAGAGAACATCCGTCGTATCGGTGCCGTGGCGCAGTTGTTCTGCGAAGCCGGGACCATTGCGTTGACAGCCTTCATCAGTCCCTACCGGGTGGACCGGGACCGCGTTCGGGCGACGATGCGCGACGGAGACTTCATCGAGGTGTTCGTCGATACGCCGCTTGAGATCTGTGAGCAGCGAGATCCCAAGGGGCTCTATAAGAAGGCGAGGGCGGGCGAGATCAGCCACTTTACCGGCATTGATGATCCCTACGAAGCGCCCGAGGCGCCCGAGTTGACCTTAAAGGCGAGCGAACAGACCCCAGAAGCCCTTGCAGGCGAAGTCATTGATTATCTTGTCGATCGGGGCATCCTCAAGGCGTCCGCGACTTGAACGATCGGGCCTGAATACTGGGTTGACTGGGGTTGAGTGATCCTCATGAAGATCTGCATTGTTTCGGACAGCCATGACCGCGGTCCCATGCTTGCGACGGCGATTGCCGAGGCTAAGACCCGTGGCGCGGAATGCGTTCTGCATTGTGGCGATCTGATTGGGACCAACACACTACTGGCGTCGCTTAAACTGAACCTGCCGATTCATGTGATCCACGGCAACAATCTTGGTGATCCAGTCTCGATTTCGCGTCTGGCGTGCCGCTCAGAGGGGCAGCTCTCCTACTATGGTAACGATGCGAGTCTCGAATTGGCGGGGCGGCGTATTTTCATGACCCACTACCCGCACATTGGTCAGGCCTTTGCCTGTGCGGGCGACCATGATCTCGTCTGTTGTGGGCACAGTCATGAACCGGGGGTCAGCTGTGTGGATACGGTAAAAGGCGGCAAGACCTGGCTCGTCAATCCTGGCACCGTAGCCGGACTTGGCGCCCCCGCTGCGACCTGGATCTTCGGCGATCTTGAGCAGATGGCATTCGCTATCCAACAGCTCGAGTAAGGCCTGAGTCACTGTCCACTCTCTCCTTCCTGATGATGACCGGACAGAGGCTCTCAAATTGGGAAGTCGTTGATGGATGCTTTCTTGGAAGGCTCTGGCCGCGCGAGCGATGTTGATCGCGCGGCGGATGGACTTATGGGCGTTTGGGCGTCGAGTACTTTTGCTCCTTCTGAAACGACTCCCAGATTGTTTCATAGCCGACAAAGCCTTTTTCATTGGCGTCCTTCTGGCGCGTGATCAGATAGCGCGCGCTGCCCTCGGGAACCTTGGGTCGGGTTTTGGGTGCTTCGCTCATAACCTACCTCTATAAAAGGGTGAAAACGGGAGGATCGGAAAGTTGACGCCAGCCCCTCCCAGATGACTGACGATCCCATGAGAATGTGGCCATGCCGGTGTATCTGGTACCGGTCAATGGAGTTCGCGCAGCCTGCCTTTGAGAGCGAAACCGGTGAGATCAGGGCCTGGATCAATCTTGCCACCTGCTTCTCGCTCCTCTTGCGTTGCATCCCGAACCTTGATGACCTCCAGGCGAAAAATGACTTCTCTGCCGCACAGCGGATTGTTGCCGTCGATCGTTAATGTCGTGTCATCTTTCCGGGTCACCAAAAAGCGCTTGGTTTCACCCCTGTCATTTTCCATAAGAATCGTCGTGCCAAGCTCCCGGTATTCCTCGGGAACATTCTCGATGTAGTCGGTAATGACCAAGGATTCATCTCTTGGGCCATATAAGCTGTCCCCATCGATGGGCACTTCAATGATGTCGCCCGCCGATTTGCTGGCCAGCTCGTCCGCGACGGCAGGTGATAAGACTTCGTTGGCTCCATGCACATAGCCGATCGGAAATTCGACCCCAGTCAAGACCTGTCCGGTTTTTCCATCGAGAACCTGGTAGGTTAGCTCCACGTACTTATTGTCTTCAATCTTTTCAGGCATGGTCATTAAAAAACGGATGCAGCAAAGATCTTTACTTCGTCGTTTTCGTAGCCTAGAACCATGCGTCCGAGCCATTCGCCTTCTTTCTTGGTGCTGCGGACGCGAAATAGGCAGCTCACATGCTCGCCACGACGAATAAAGCCAAGAAAATCATAGTCTGTTGAAAGGCTCCTTGTGAGCTCGCTTTTTGCGAACTGCTTGCCTACTTCGACTTCGTTGAGGCCAAGTAATAGGTGATAGGAAAAATGACGGATAAATTTGCCATACTGGCCCTTATTTGAGTACTTAATCAGGTCATCCCACATCGGGATGGCGATCTCCAGTAACTCATCGTCGGTTTTCTCAATGATGTTCATTGGCAAATCTCAATCCGCAAACAGGCTGGCAGCCGATCCTAATCTCAAGACCATGACAAAAGCGCCATTAATCTTGCTTCTGAGCGAGGCCTGACAAGGCCCCCGAGTGATCGGGGGCCCCAGTCGACTCAGTCGGCCCTCAGGCTGACGATTTAGGCAGCCTCGGCCTCAGCCTCATCGACCAAGTGGTAGCAAGGCGCCTTTTCCATGGTGTACTCGCCGGTGTTCGGATCACGACGCGACACCGTCAGTACATGCCAGTTCTCATCATCCAGCTTCATCGCATCGCCGCGGTAGTAGTAACCGGGCCAGCGTGTCTCCTTGCGGAATAAGGTGTGCTGCAGCACGGACTCAGACGTCCGCATGCGGTGCTTCAACTCCCATGCGCGCATCAGCTCATGGATGTCTTCTGCTGCGATTTTCTCAAGATCTTCCTCGAGCAGCTTGATCTTCTTGAGACCGATATTCAGCAGCTTTTCGTTGGTCATGTAGTTGACCGTGACACCGCCAGCGTACTCGTCCATCAGCTTCTGCAGGCGATCCAGGCCCTGACGCGGGTTGATATAGTTCGGATTGACCGAGCCAGCCGTGATCTCGTTCCGATAGACCTTGTAATGCTCCATCGGCTTAAAGATCTCTTGCTTGCGACGATTGATCTGCGCGTCGGAGACCTGAATGCCTTCCGCCTTGCCATCATCGATGTACTTGCAGGCGGCCTTGGCCGCAAGACGACCTTCAGTGAAGGAGCCCGAGGAGAAGGCATGCGGAGTGCCGCCGACGGCATCGCCGGCACCAAAGAGACCGGCCACCGTGGTCATGCGGTTGTAGCCCCAGAAGTACTCATCGGGTGAGACGTCTTCAGGGCCAGAGCACCAAGCGCCGCAACCGGTCGCATGAGAGCCCATCACATAGGGCTCTGAGGTCGTCAGCTCCGGGTTCTCGTATTTCGGGTCGACATCAGTCGCTGCCCAGAGTACGGCTTGGCCAACGGTCATGCCGAGGAAGTTATGCCAGCCGATCTCTTCGAGATGCGGGTCCTGGAAGGCTTCCATGGTCACCATGTGGATCGGACCGCGACCCGCATTGACCTCATTGATGAAGGCGTGGTTACGCAGGCAGGTGGGAATCGGGCGATGGGTTCTGTGCGAGGCCTCGACGTCGAGGTATTCCTTGCCCACCATCTCCTGAAGTGCCGGGAACCACTTGGATTCGTACTCTTCGCCCAGGCCATTCTGGGTATAGGTCTTGAGGTGCAGGAAGTAGGCGCCGACCGGGCCGTAGCCATCCTTGAAGCGCGCCAGGACGATGCGGTTCTCCATCTGTGTCATCTTGGCGCCGGCTTCAATCAGCAGACCATAGGCGGAGCCCGACGACCAAGGGGCATACCAGACACGACCGGCCCCTTCGCCGACCGAGCGTGGCTTGAAGATGTTCGATGCGCCACCGGCGCCAACAATCACCGTCTTCGACTTGAAGACATGATAGTTGCCTGTCCGAACGTTGAAGCCGACGGCGCCAGCCACGCGGTTCTCCTTGGCTTCGTCCATCAAAAGATGGGTCACGCAGATGCGGTTGAAGACCTTATCCGCAGACTTCTTCGCGGCCTCGGCGACGATCGGCTTGTAGGATTCGCCGTGAATCATGATCTGCCAGCGCCCTTCGCGCTGGTAGGCGCCGGTCTTAGGGTTGCGCATCAGGGGTAACCCCCACTCTTCGAACTGATGCACCGTCGAGTCAACGTGACGAGCCATATCAAAGAGCAGATCTTCGCGCACCATGCCCATGAGATCGATGCGCGCGTAACGTACATGATCTTCAGGGTTGTTCTCCCCGAACCGGGTTCCCATGTAACAATTAATCGCGTAGAGGCCCTGAGCGACAGCGCCTGAACGATCAATATTTGCCTTTTCGGCAATCACAATCTTTTTGTCTTTGCCCCAGTACCGAGCTTCAAAAGCGGCACCAGTGCCTCCCAGACCTGCACCGACCACCAGTACGTCAATGCCGTCTTCAACAATGGTTTCGTGACGCATCAGTAGTAAACCCCTTCTTTCATTTTCAGGCCGTTGGACTTGAGCGTATGCAAGCCGCCATCATCAAGACGAATGTATTTCGGCTCGTTGAAGAGTAGTTGACTGTCACGCGCCTCGTTGCTCGGTTCAGGTTCGTCAGCGAGTTTAGGAATACCTTGACCCCAGGGTTTCGTAGTGATTGGAGCCAGCAAATTCATGTCCTTTTTGCCATTGCGGAATTTGATCCGCCAGGCAATGACCCCTTTCTCTTCATCTCGAAGCACGCGCACCGAGTGGCCAAGTGGGGCGAAATCCGCATAGCCGCGCACGTCAATCGCCTGATGCGGGCAAGCCTTGACACAGGAGTAGCACTCCCAGCACATGTTCGGCTCGATGTTGTAAGCGCGGCGCACTGTCTGATCAATGTGCATGATGTCGGACGGGCAGATGTCGACACAGTTTCCGCAGCCGTCGCAACGCGTCATGTAGACAAAAGTAGGCATATGAATCCCCTTGATAGGTGTTCTTGGGCAGCCCTTTTAAGGTGCATAAAAGCAACATTTAAAATCAGCGACTTACGATTCCATGTGAATCTGCCGGTCACCGAACCACGCGATCCGTCGCAAGCACCTTGACGAAGAATCAGGGGCTTGCAGTCAGGTGAATTTCGTCACCTTAAAAGGGCTGGTGTTCTTGGGCGATCGTCTGATTAATAGTGACTCGGCGCTTCGCGATTGATGCCAAGCCCCATATAGGGTGGTTTCTCGCCCATGTATTCCGGAATATCCGGATACATTTCTTTGACTGCGGGGTCGGTGAGCTCTGGAATTTCTGGCAGATTCTCTCTCGAGCCATCGGCCTTGATCACCCGCTTCTGATAGGCCGCAGCGGGCTTGAAGAACATGTGCGCGAACTTCGACCAGTAAACAGTGCTAAATAGGAAGGTGGTCGCGGCGATGAACAACACGAAGAACAGGGTAGCGAGTCCACCGATACCAATGGATTGAAGCAGCGACCAGATCAAGCCGAAGGTGGCCATGGCAAGGAGCGACAGGATGAAGAGGTCCGCGCGCACAATGCGGTACCAAGGGTTGCCCTCGGCGGAGACGTCGACGCGGATGCGGAACCAGAACCAATAGCCTCCGAAGCAGAGCATCAGAGCGCCCAGATGCCAGAGAAGCGGCCAAATGGCAGGGGCTTGGTCAGCCGGCGTCGGGTAGCCAAAGATGAGGATCGCTGTGGTCGCCACGAACAGGATGAACCCGTACATGGTGAGCAGGTGGGAGAGCCTACGTTGTGGGTTAGCGAACTCGCCCGAGGTTAGGACCTCCTTGGCGAGTGTTTGAGCGGCGAGTGATGCCTTTTCGGCACCGCTCAGACTGCGCTTGGCTTGTGTTTTCGCCTTGCGCGTGTTCTCGAAAAAGTACTGGGCGTTCTTTTTGAGCACCATATCGACGATCGTTCCGCCAACGACCAGCAGGATCATCAGAAGGATATAACCCTGCATGATTGCAGTCGGAATGAAGGTGGAGACTTCAGCAAAAGGATTCGTGGTGAACATCGACGTCGGTTTCCTCTGTGACGGGTTTCCGAACCACCCATCGTGGCTGATCCGGTATCGGCATACAAGTCAATCTTTTTTTGGGCCGTATAAAACTTCCTGCAGAGCCCTGTGCGAAAAGATGGCTGTCGAGCCTCGGTGAGGGTGGGCGCGTTCTGCCTTGGCAGGGGTTAGCTGATCGACTGATAATAGTCCATCAGGATCTGCGCGACCTCGGGGCGCGAGAACTCGGGTGGCGGCGCCTCGCCACGACCCAGCATTTCCCTAACCTTGGTGCCAGACAACAGGATAAAGTCGTCTTTGGTATGGTCTGGGGCATCGCGCATCATGACCACGCGGTTGAGCTTCTTTGAGTAGGCCGTGTGGTCGGCACGGAACACCTCGATCGCAAGCGCTCCCTCTGGCACCTCCTCATCGAAGATGTTCTGGGCGTCGAAGGCCCCGTAGTAATCTCCAACCCCCGCGTGATCGCGGCCGATGATAAAATGCGTTGCGCCCATGTTCTGGCGGAAATAGGCATGCAGCACCGCCTCACGGGGGCCCGCATAAAGCATGTCGAAGCCGTAACCGGTGATCATGACCGTGTTGGGTGGGAAGTAGAGTTCTGCCATCTTGCGAATCGCAGCGTCGCGCACTGGCGCTGGAATGTCGCCAGGCTTGAGCTGGCCAAGGAGCATGTGAATCACGACGCCGTCGCCGTTGACCGCCTCCATGGCCATCTTGCACAGTTCCTCGTGCGCGCGGTGCATCGGATTGCGCGTCTGGAAGGCAACGGTCTTGGCCCAGCCGTGCTCCTGGATCTGGTTGCGGATCTCAACCGCAGTCCGGAACGTGTCTGGGAAGTCGTTCTGAAAGTACGAGAAGTTTAAGACATGAATAGGCCCCGAGATGGCCGTTCGGCCTTGACTATTGAAGGTCTTCACGCCCGGGTGCTCGGCGTCCAGGGTGCGATAGACCTTCTCGGTCATCAGTGCCATCTGGGCGTCAGAGAGGGTCTCGATCGCCTCCACCTCCATCACGGCCAGCACTGGGTGACCCTCGACGTTCGGATCGCGCAGGGCAATCCGCTCGGCGCCCCGAATGGCGTCTGCGGACTCCAGCAGGCAGAGCACGGGCACCGGGAAGAAGCGGCCCTCAAGCGTTTGCATGCTCTCGGCAACGCTGATGGCGTCGGCCAGTTTCATGAAGCCCTCGAGCGGACTGAAGTAGCCAGCCCCCATCATGACGGCATTGCCGGCAGCCTGGGAGCTGATCATGACTGATGGCAGGGACTCTGCCTCGTGGGCGAGCTGATGGTGGCGTTCTGAGTCGTAGACGAACCTCGGTTGAAGCTCGTCAGAGCCGATGGGCTTGATCATGGTGTTGGCCTCCTCATCAGGCACAGATGCGGACAGTGGTGATCACGCCCATACTGCAGGCGTGGCGTTAATTTTTGCATTCAAGCGCTTGTTATATAAGCTATAATGATATTTAGAGAAGACGACCGAATGGTTAAACTAGCAGAATTTAAAGGGTTGTGCTCAGCGATTCTTTTTTGCCGATGACAAGGCGAGCTTATGGGCTTCTGGCTTGCTGAGATCGTTGTCAGCGCGCAATGCGCCTTAAACTGATGAAGCGTCGGGGCCTGATCGAATCGATACTGCGGACCCCTGAATGAGGATCGACTCCTGAAACCACCATCGGACCCCAAGGCCTCAGCCAGTTGTCGAACGCCGACGCTAGCCGTTGTGATTCCTACCTTTAATGAGGTGGAGAATGTTCCTGTCCTGATCGATCGTCTGCAATCAGTGCTGAGTGGGATTGCGTGGGAGCTGATCTTCGTCGACGACGATTCACCAGACGGGACCGCAGAGCGCGTCCGGGCGATCGCCCGGTCCAACCCCCGCGTCCGTTTGATTCAACGGATCGGTCGCCGGGGGCTCTCGTCGGCCTGTATTGAAGGGATGCTCGCGACCTCGGCACCCTACATCGCTGTGATTGATGCCGATCTCCAGCATGACGAGTCGCTGCTACCCAGGATGCTGGAGAAGTTGCGCAAGGAGCCGCTGGATATCGTCATTGGCAGCCGCTACGTCGCTGGCGGTAAGGTGGGTGACTGGGATGCGCAGCGTGCATCAATGAGTCGGATGGCGACGCGCATCGGGCAATTCTTGATCAAGGCTGACCTCAAGGACCCCATGAGCGGTTTCTTCATGCTCCGCGCCGAGGTGCTACAGGAATGCATGCGGGAGCTGAGCGGGGTGGGCTACAAGATTCTGCTCGACCTGTTCGCTACCTATCCGAGGCCGCTGCGGTTTCTCGAGCTGCCCTACCAGTTTCGCGCGCGGTGGTCTGGCGAGAGCAAGCTGGACGAGGCAGTGCTCTGGGAGTACTTGCTGATGCTGATCCAGAAGTGGGTCGGCCCGATGATCCCGGCTCGCTTCATTGCCTTCTCGCTGATCGGTGGCAGCGGCGTGTTTGTTCACATGCTTGTGCTCTGGCTCAGCTTCAAAGGGCTCGGCACCAGTTTCCTGGTTGGCCAGAGTGTGGCGGCGTTGGTCGCGATGACGACCAATTTCTTCCTCAACAACCTGTTCACCTACAGCGACATGCGCTTGCGCGGCTGGGACATGCTCCGCGGCTGGCTCTCGTTTGTTGCGGCTTGCAGCGTCGGTGCGCTGGCCAATGTTGGTGTTGCTAGCTGGATCTTCGAGGCCCATTCGCTCTGGGTCCTGTCGGCACTCGCTGGAATTCTGGTGGGCGCGGTCTGGAACTATGCGGTGACGGCGGTGTACACCTGGAGGCGACCGAAGGCGGCCTGAAACCCCCGATGTGAAGCATTTGGAAACAGCTTGTAGCCGGCTGTATAAGGACGATACGGTTGCCACTGGCTGTTGCTAAGCGCTAACCTTGCTGCGCCGCACAAATCAGTCTAAGCCCAACTCTCGAGCGTTCAAGCCTCTCATGGTCAAATCTCGCCCCGTTTTCCTCGAGCTCTGGCGTATCCGGCTGCCGATACCCGGCGTCATCTCGATCCTGCACCGCATTAGCGGCCTGTTGATGGTGCTCGCGATTCCAGTGTTCGCCGCGCTGTTCGCGCAGGCCCTCTCCGGCAGTGCTGGGTTTGCCTCGGTCGAGGCATTAGCGGGCAGTGCCCTAGGACAGTTGGTCTTGCTGCTGCTGGGCTGGTCGCTCCTCCACCATCTGTTCGCCGGTATCCGCTATCTCGCGCTTGATCTCGGTTGGGGGCTCGACCGCCCGAGCGCCCGCAAGACCGCCTGGACGGTACTCTATGGCGCCTTGGCGCTGACCCTGATCGGGGCGGTGGTGCTGCGATGAGCCGGCGCGCTTCTGGCCTCAAAGCCTGGCTGGTGCAGCGTATCAGCGCCGTCTATCTGGGCCTGTTCGGGCTCTACCTGGCACTCTACTTTGCCTTCGCGCCGCCGCAGGACCATAGCCAGTTGGCCGCTTGGGCGAGTTCGCCCTGGGTGGCGGTCGGTCTACTGGTCTTCATCCCGCTGCTGCTGGCGCATGCCTGGGTCGGCATCCGTGATGTGCTGATCGACTATATCAAGCCGATTGGCCTACGCGTCGGGCTCTTATCGCTGTTCGCGCTGGTGTTCCTCGCCTCCGGCCTCTGGGCGCTGCAGGCCTTGATCTTGGTTCAGATTGGTTGATCCCTATGCCCGCTGTCCGCTCTCTTCCCCACCGACATTTCGACGCCCTGATCATTGGCGCCGGCGGCGCTGGCCTCAACGCCGCGCTGCGCCTCGCCGCCGCCAATCTGCGCGTCGCTGTGGTCTCGAAGGTGTTTCCGACCCGTTCGCACACGGTGGCTGCACAGGGCGGTGTCAACGCGGCACTGGCCAATGCACTGCCCGATAATTGGCACTGGCACATGTTCGATACCGTTAAGGGTTCGGACTACCTGGGCGATCAGGACGCGATCGAGACCATGTGCCGTGAGGCGATCCCGACCGTCTACGAGCTTGAGCATGCCGGCGTGCCCTTCTCGCGGCTCGACAATGGCAAGATCTACCAGCGTGCCTTTGGCGGCCAGAGCCAGAACTTTGGCGGCGAGCAGGCGGCACGCACCTGCGCCGCGGCGGATCGCACCGGCCACGCCATCCTGCACACGCTGTACCAGCAGAACCTGCGCGCCAAGACCCATTTCTTCGACGAGTATTTCGCGGTTGACCTGATTCGTGACGATGAAGGGGTTGCCATTGGCGCGCTGGTGTTGGATATCGAGAGCGGCGAGCCGCTGATCATCGAAGCCAAGACCACGCTGCTCGCCACTGGCGGCTATGGCCAGGTGTTTCGCACCAATACCAACGCCTTCATCAATACCGGCGACGGCATGGCGATGGCGCTGCGCGCTGGGGTGCCACTGCAGGACATGGAGTTCTATCAGTTCCATCCGACCGGCGTTGCCGGCAAGGGCATGCTGATCACCGAGGGTGCGCGCGGGGAGGGTGGCTATCTGGTCAACGGCGAGGGTGAGCGCTTCATGGAGCGTTACGCGCCGAAGGCGCGCGATCTCGCAAGCCGCGATATGGTCTCGCGCTCGATCGTCACCGAGATCCGCGAGGGCCGTGGCTGTGGACCCAATAAGGATTACGTGCTGCTCAAGGTCGATCACCTGGGCGCCGATGTCGTGCATCACCGCCTGCCTGGGATCACCGATATCTGCCGGGTGTTCCTCGGCATCGATCCGGCCAAGGAGCCGATCCCGGTGTTCCCGACCGCGCACTATGCGATGGGCGGCATCCCGACCGATCGCCATGCGCGCGTTGTTGCACCGGCTCGGCATGGTCCCGAAGAGGTGGTGCCTGGGCTCTATGCCGCGGGTGAGTGTGCCTGTGTCTCGGTGCATGGCGCCAACCGCCTCGGCGGCAACTCGCTGCTCGACATCCTGGTCTTCGGCCGCGCCGCAGGCACCGATATCCTGAGCTATGTCGCCGAGCATCCCAACCACCGACCGATGCGCGATGAACACATCGAGCCGGCGATCGCACGGTTAGCCCGCTGGGAACGCCAGGGCGAAGGCGAAAGGGTCGCGGATGTGAAGGCCGAGCTCCGCCGTTTGATGGAGGATCACTGCGGTGTCTTCCGCGATCAGCCGACCATGGCCGAAGGCGTCGAGAAGCTCAAGGCGCTGCGTGACCGGGTCGAGGGCGTGCGCCTGCGCGATCACAGCCAGACCTTCAACACCGCGCGGATCGAGGCACTCGAGCTCGATAACCTGGTCGATGTCGGTATGGCGACGCTGATGTCAGCGCTCCATCGCGATGAGAGCCGCGGCGCCCATTCGCGGGTCGACCACACCGAGCGCGACGATGAGCGCTGGATGAAACACAGCCTCTATCTGCGCGAGGGTGATCGCATGGACTACAAGCCGGTGCGGACCAAGCCGCTGACGGTCGAGTCTTTTCCACCAAAGCCAAGGGTCTATTGAGGCTTGACCAAATCAGGATCAGGTCGCATCACGATCAGCCTAGAGCAAGACTTGCCCCATTTCAGGACCGACCACGCATGTCCATCACGATCAGCGTCTACCGTTACCAGCCCGATAGCGACCCCGGCTCGACCCCGTCGGCCGCCGGCGCCAAGCCCTACATGCAGACCTTCGAGGTCGAGGCCGCGCCAGGCATGATGCTGCGCGAGGCCCTGCTCGCGATCAAAGAGCAGGACGAGACCTTCGCCTTCCGTCATTCCTGCGGCGAAGGCGTCTGTGGCTCCGACGGCGTCAACGCCAATGGCACCAACTGCCTGGCCTGCATCACCCCGGTTGCCGACCTCAAGCAGCCGATCCAGGTGCGTCCGCTGCCCGGACGGCCGGTGATCCGTGATCTGGTCGTCGACATGACCCAGTTCTACGAGCAATACCGCGCGGTCGAGCCCTATCTGATCCGCAAAGACCCGCTGCCCGAGCAGGAGATCCGTCAGTCGCCCGAAGACCGCGACAAGCTCGATGGACTCTACGAATGCATCCTCTGCGGCTGCTGCTCGACCGCCTGCCCCTCGTTCTGGTGGAACCCGGACAAGTTCCATGGCCCCGCGGCGCTGCTGCAGTCCTGGCGCTTCCTCGCCGACAGCCGCGACCAGGCCACCGAGGAGCGATTGGATGCGCTCGAAGGACCGTACAAGCTGTTTCGCTGCCACAGCATCATGAACTGCGTCGAGGTCTGCCCGAAGGGCCTGAATCCGACCAAGGCCATCGGCCAGATCAAAGAGCTGATGCTCGAGCAGTCGGTGTGACGAGCCCTAGCTGGATGCCTCGGCAGTTCCTTGACGGCCCAGCAAGCGCAGCGGTTGGTGGTTGACCCCTTGGACGCAAAGCCTGAGAGCCTTGCTGCTAACGCCTTAGACGCAGCGCGCGAGATCCAGCGCCTGCGCTGGCAATGCCGGCGTGGCATGCTGGAGCTTGACCTGCTGCTCAACCAGTTCTTGGAACAAGGTTATGCCGAGCTTGATCCCGCCGGGCGCGCCGATTTCGAGCGTCTGCTCGGCTACCAAGACCAAATCCTACAAGATTGGCTCATCGGGCAGGCTGTGCCCGCAGATCCCGCACTCAGCGGATTGGTGGTGTTGATTCAAGGCTGTCTGCTTGAGGCTGCGCGTCCTTAAGCTTTGTCGAGCCATCGCGTAAACAGATGGCTACTGGATAGCCTACTGCTGAGCCCTACTGCTTGAGCCTCACTGCTCTAGCCACTGGCGAGCGGTCTCGCTTCAGCGACCGGCGGCTCAGGGATTGGACGACCGATGAAATACCCCTGCGCGAAATCGATACCCAACTCGTAGAGCACCTTGAGGATGGCCTCTGATTCGACGAATTCGGCGATGACCTTCTTGCCCATCCTGTGCGCCATCTCGGTCGTCGCACGCACGAAGATGCGATCTTCCAAGTTCCGCTCTAGGTCGCGGATAAAGCTGCCATCGATCTTCACGTCGTCGACCGGCAATTGTTTCAGGTAGGCGTAAGAAGCAAAGCCGCTGCCAAAGTCATCCAGAGCGAAATGGCAGCCGAGTGCGCGCATGCTTTTGATCCGCGTGACTGCGGTACTCATGTTGTCGATGGCTGCCGTTTCAGTGATTTCGAGCGTCAGTCGCTGTGGATCGATTTTCGATGCCTGCAGCAGACGAGCCAGCTCGGCATCGATCGAGGTATCCGCGAGCGCCTTGGCGGACAGGTTGATGCCTAATGAGAGATGCGGATGGATGAGCAGTACCCGAATCGCCTCGGCTAAGACCCAGCGATCGATGGCATTGATGAGGCCGGTGCTCTCGGCGACGGGGATAAACTCATCGGGGCTGACCAGCCGTCCATCGGCGAGCTGCAGGCGCAGCAGTCCTTCGGCACGCCAGATTCTGCGGTCGGCAAGGGCCATGAGGGGTTGGTAGTAGAGTTGCAGCCGATCCGACTCGATCGCTTCGGTGATCTCTCGATTCCAGAGCACGCGCGCATTAGCGGCGGCGCGCGCGGAATCCTGGTTGGAGTAGAGGTGGCAGCGATGATGCTGCTGCGCCTTGGCTTGGTACATGGCCAGATCGGCATTCGCCATCAGCGTTTGCGGGTCGTTTCCATGCTCCGGAAAAAGCACGATGCCGATGCTCGCGGAGACTTGGTGTCGATGGCCTTTGGCTTGCACCCTGGTCGTGCGGATGCGTTCTTGCATCAGGTCGGCCAGCGTCAGCGCGAGCTCCGGCGTGGCCGCGGGGAGCAGCACAGCGAACTCGTCGCCTCCAAAGCGGCCGATCTTGTCTGCTTCGCCGAGGCATGCCGCTAGCCGTTTGCCGATGCGACAGAGCAAACGATCGCCGATCTGGTGTCCGCTGGTATCGTTGACATCCTTAAAGTTATTGAGATCGATGAACAGCAAGGCACCCTGCTGCGTATTATCTGCTGATTGCGCGATGGCCTTGGTCAGCTCTTCATCGAAGCGGCGACGGTTGAGCAGGGCGGTCAAGGGGTCATGATCGGCGAGCCAGCGCAGCTCCTGTTGCGCCGTTTCGCGCTCGGTCTGCATCTGCTCCATGCGCTGGTTCAGGCGCAGTGCGACATCCAGGGTTTCATCGATCTCATCGCGCAGCCGGGTCGTGCTTTGAGCCGTCTGGAGTTGCTCGGCGAGCGTCTCGAAACGGTTTTCGGCCAGTAACGGCAACAGCCGGGATAGCGTCCGGATGCGGTTGATGGGGCGTTGCATGATCAGCAGCAAGAGCATCTCGGCCACCAGCAGACCGAGGAGGCCGATCAGCAGGCTATGCTGGGACAGTTGGGTAAGGCGTTGCCGTTCGTCAGTGATCTCATTGACGATAAAGCCCATCAGGGCGTTGCCAGCCGGGTCGATGCGAAAGATCTCGAACCAGTGCTGTTCGAGTTGGACCCTCAGCGGGGCCTCTGAACGGCTGCTGAGTAACGAGGCTGTCGGAATCGATGTGAGCAAGGGCAGAACCTGCTCGGCCTGGGTCGCCCCGAAAAATTGCAGTTGGGGGGCCGGCAGGGCTGGGCTGGCTGAATCTTCATCGGCACGCCGAGCGATCGCGAGATCGGCATCGGTCAGCTCACGGAACGCCAGTAGGATGCTGGCCATGGTCCGCCCAAGGACCAGGCTACCGGCGGTTTCGCCCTCCCAGAGCACCGGCGAGGCCAAGTATTGGTGGCAGGCATCCTCAGTGCAGCGGATATGCTCGCTGATCTGTTCTGGCTGTTGCCGGACCTCGCGCAGCACCGAGGCCGGCAATGGCGATCCATCCAAGGGCCAGAGCGTGTGCGATTCATCACCGATGGGTATCCAGTGCACGGAGCGGATATCCCATTCCAGATCCAGCAGCGTGCCGTCGACCTGCAGCGCGTTGCGCAAGTGGTCGGTGGTCGAGCACTCGTTTGTCGAGGCTTCGATGCGCGGCACCATGCTGGCCAGCTGAGCCATCTGCTGAAAGCGATCGGCAATCAGGCTGGAGAGGTGCTCGGTCTGGCGGTGGCGCAGATAGGCTTGGTTGCGCTCGTATTGATCGACCAGGGCCTGCCGCGCGTAGAGCGTGAGAGACAGAATGACGGCCGCCATCGCCAGGCTGATGCCAGTCAGTACTTTCCAGCCGAGGCCGAAGAAGGGGCGAGGATCAGCACTGAGCTGGGTTGCGAAGGGCTTATCCACATCGCCTCCAGCGGGTGGCTGGCTTAGAACCTGAAGCCCGCTTGAACAGCGAACAAATCCCAATGCTTGTCGTATCGACTAAAATCGGGGTTCTCGATCTCAGACAGGATGAAGTTGCCGTTGTGGCGCTGATATTCGGTCTTGAGCATCCATTGATGGTTGATGTCCCAGCGAAGGCCGAGACTGAGGATGTGCGACGAGGTGGCATGACTGGGGACCAAGCCCAATGTCTGTCGCTCGAGTTGGCGGCCGCTGCGGTCGTCGCGGTCTGCAAAACCTTCCTCGTAGCGCAGCATGAGCTGCCATTTGGGCACCGGATTGTAGGTGACTTGTCCATAATAGCCTTCCGCGGTCGCGTTCTGATCCGGTAGCGCAGGGCCAAAGTCCCTCCATTCGATCGGTTCGGCCATATATTCCGCAGTGAAGCTCCAGCGCTCGCTGTTGTACTGAGCGGAGGCGACCCAATACAACACATCGACCTTGCCAGGCCCATAGGGAATCGGGCTGCCTTGTGTTGGATCGAACTTGAGGGAGACGGCAGCGCCGCTCAAGCCGAACTTCAAGCGCGTGTCATGGGATTGATACCAGAGGCCTGCGAGCCAACTATTATCGCGGGGCTCGATATCGCCGGGCTTATCGCCGAGCAAGAAGGCGGCTTCGACATTCTCGTCGACGACCGGTGATCCGGTCGCCAGGTTGAGCGAAAACAGGCCGAAGGGTTGGTAAGTCTCGGCATAGAGAACGACGCCGTCGGAAGACAGCACCAAGTTGCGGACCTTGTCGAAATAGACCACCTGAGGCAAGAAGATGCCGGGATGGGTAAAGGACACATCACGCGTCTCATTATAGAGACCAAGACGGTTCTTGATGCGGCCGATCCGGGTGCCGAAGCGGACGCGATCCGTGGTCATCAGCGTGATGTCCGCGAGCGCAAAATCGATCTCTGGCTGACCGTCGCTCATCTCACCTGCGCGACGCGAGAGCAGCTGACCGGCGAGTAGAAGCCGCGGGCTCAAGCGCCACGAGGCATTCAAGCCGATCTCGGTGAAGTCGAACGAGGTGTTTGGGCTGTCGCCGTAGAATCGGTTGGCGCTGGTACTCACCATGGCCTGACTGGCGAAGCCATGCAGTTGGATTCGGTCGTTGCCTGGCTCGGTTGCCTGG
Source organism: Lamprobacter sp. (assembly GCF_034860625.1). Classification (NCBI taxonomy): domain Bacteria; kingdom Pseudomonadati; phylum Pseudomonadota; class Gammaproteobacteria; order Chromatiales; family Chromatiaceae; genus Lamprobacter; species Lamprobacter sp. The sequence continues at coordinate 33,570 of NZ_JAYESN010000002.1, read as the reverse complement.
TCGGCGGCGCTGCTGCTGGCTGCGACCAACAAGAGCCAGGTCGCGAGAAAAGTGCGTATGCTCACAGCTATTCGACCTCGATGCCCTTGATCCCTGGTGTGCTCGGTAGCTGGCTCACATAGCCGATGGCGCCGGGCGTTTGCTGAACGCGCTGGAGCATTTCCGATTCACTGGCCACCTGAAGCGGCGCCTGGCCGGTGCCGGAAAAGACCTGCCGATCCCAGGTCTGCCGGAGTTGGTGCGGGAAGACGCCGAGGGCGCTCTTGGCGAATGTCTGGTGGAGTGGGGAGTCGTCCGGGAGGACGAAGACAGCGACGGGTCGTTGATCGGACCATTGGTTGATCCGCATGGTGAAGATCAGCCGTGCGCGATTGCGATCAATGGCGCTGATCCCGACATCCTGGTTGACGATGAGCTGTTGGCCCTGAGCGGGACCGAGTACGCAGAGGCCCAAAAAGAGGCCGAAAAGCAGCGACAAGATCAGCATTCCCTGCGGCGGTCGTGGTATGCGCGGCCGCAGTTGTTCGGGGGCATTCGAGAAATCCTTTAGGCGCACTGGCTAGGGCACATCCAAGCATCTCCGACTCAGTCAGGGCTGAAAAGCGCTTGCGATCCTGAGACCGTCCCGCTCGCATGGTCTGCTTCTCATTCGACCCCGGATTCGCTACAACTGTACTGATGAATAGCAATGTGATGCAAGCCTGTTGGATACCCTGGCCTATCGCAGCGACACCTTTAAGCCGTTGCCGGGCCGCTGTTGATGCCCTCCACTAATGTCCTCTTCAAGGTCGCTCTCAGCGCTTGGCTCCTGATCGCTAGCCGAGCCTTGGCCCTGAGCGGCGGAGCCCTGGATACCGAGCAGCATCATGCGGGCGTGTTGACGATCCGTGCCGACCCGCTGTTGGTCTGCTCGGCGGTGAAGATCGGCGCACGTACTCTGCTCACCGCTGCGCACTGTGTGGTCGATGAGCGCAGTGGCGAGCTCAAGTCCGCCTTTCGGACGGGCGCTGAGATCCTTGTGGACAACGCCACTCAGCAGGCCGACCACGAAAGCGCCAGTCGCGTTATCGTCGATGAAACCCGACTGCCGGAAGCCTATCGGGAAGGGCTGGCGAAGTTCGCCGACTATCGCCGTCGGCGCCTTGCTGAGCTGAAAAGCCAATCCTCGGCCTTGCCGATTGAGCAGCTCGAGCAGGGGTTGAGCATGCGTTATCATTTCGCCGAGCGTTATCCTGACCTGGCCCTGATTCAGCTCCGCACCACAACCCCGGAGATCCCGCACTACCAGTTGGATTTCACACCGCTTGAAGCCGGTGCCGAGGTGGAGTTGGTGGGTTTCGGCTGCAGCCGGCTGGGCGATCGCCTCTCTGCCGAGCGTCGCTCGGGCTGGTCGCGGGTGATCAGGGTTGATGCGGTCAACTTCTATACCGAAGCTGGTCAGCGGGTAACCCAGGCCCCATCGCTCTGTCCTGGTGATTCCGGCGGCCCAGTGTTGTACCAGGGCCGCGTGGTCGGCGTGCATGCTGTGGTGTATGGCCTCCATGCTCGGCATGGCGCGCGCTCGAATATGGCCGTCAACCTTGTGCCTCTGGCAGACTGGCAGGCTTGGCCTTGAGCCTGAAAAACGCCGCTCGCGAGGCATCGCCCTGCCACTGTTGTGCTCCGATCGAGACTCGACCCCTGGTGGGTCAGCGGTCTTTATCCGCAGTATTTGCAGGGTTAAAACGGGGGTGCCACTCCCGATCAGGCCGTGTATGTTCATCATCCTGTCATCGATAAAGGATCGAGCTTGCTGCTATGGTTCGTGTCGCCATTCCAATGAACTCATCGGTCGGGGCCGAGGCTCCCGGTCCGATTCCGCTGACCCATCATCAGATCCTAGAGCTGGTTGCTCCGTTCAGTCGGCAAGGTCGTCAGGTCGATCTGGCCGCCAGTGATCGTGCCCAGCGTCTGCTCAGGTTCAAGCCGGTCCGCCATCCGAATCTTCCGCTGGATGGTGAGTCGCTGACCGAGACTCTGATTCTTGAGCATCCAGAAGCGACCCATTTCCGCCTGCGTCGCATCCTCACCGACGATGCCGGACTCAGCTCGACCCTCGACATTGAGGGAACTGATCCTGGCCTGCTGCTGGCACAGGTGGAAGCCGTGGATATCTCTCGCCAGATCGTCGCCGTCGAAGAGGTCAACATTGCCCGCAGCTACCGGTTGCAACCGGTGGCAGCAAGCGAGCATCAGCCCGCCCACTGGCGCCCGCAACTGGTTACCGCAGAGACCAGAACCCAGGGCGCGGTGCTCAGCCTGAACGCCAAGACCGGGCGTAAGATGCCGGCTGACTTCGAACTGCGCGCCGAGGATGATCGGCGCCTGCGGGTGCCCGCTGACCTCTTCGCCGTGCTCGGTTGGGACTGGCGCCCGATGCGCCAACTCGGCAAGTTCTGGCGCGGCAGTGTGCGCATCGCTGCCGACGAGCCCGAGCGGACGCTGGATATCGAGGCCAAGTTGTCGCAGGCGGTCAGGCATCTGGCAAAGACCCTGCGGTCTGATCCAGGGGATTTCCATGCCCACTGGCAGTCGGCACGCTGGCGCGTCACCTTTCAGCGCGCCATCCCAATGCTGATTGGGGTCGGGCTGTTAGCCGCGGCACCCCTGATCCAGCTGTTTTCGCTCGAGACCGCGTCGTTAGCACGCATGTTTATCTTCCACGCGCCGCCATTGCTGCTGATCGGCATCTTCATGATGCGCGAGCTACCCGTGATCGAGATCCCGCCGATGCCACGGCGGCTGATTGGCCGGGACTGGATCATCGATGAGCGTAAGGGCCACATCGGCAACACGGCAGTCCAGGGTGCCGAGGCGGGATGAATATCCCACCGGTCTCCATTGCGGCCGCCAAACAGGCGCTGATCGAACAGTATGCCGACCCCATCCTGCGCCATCGCGCCTCGATGCTCTGGGGGACACGCGGGGTGGGTAAGTCCTCGATCGTGCGCCAGGTCGCCGAACATTTCGGCGTGCCGCTGATCGATCTGCGCCTGACCACCATCGAGCCGGTCGACATCCGTGGCGCCATCTATGCCGACGACAGCCAAGGCAAGACGGTCTGGTTTCCACCTGAATTCCTGCCAACCACCGATCAGCCCGAGGGCATCCTGTTCCTCGATGAGCTCACTGCGGCTGATCAACGGCTGCAGATCTCGGCCTACTCGCTGATCCTCGACCGCCGCGTCGGCCATTACCGGCTGCCCGAGGGTTGGCAGGTGGTCGCTGCTGGTAATGCGAGCTTTCACGGCGCGGTCAGCCACGATATGGGCACCGCACTCGCGGATCGGATGTTCCACTTCAACGTCCAGACCGTGATCGATGCCTTTCTCAGTCACGCCGTGATTCAGGGTTTTGCGCCCGAGGTCATGGCCTATCTCAAGGTACGCCCGGATAAGCTTGACGACACCCAGACCCAGCTCGCCAATGATCATTTGATCGGCGCCAGCCCGCGCGGTTGGGAAGACATCTCCAATGTGATTCGCTCCGGGCTCTCGGAGCAGGCCAAGCGGGTCTTCGTGCAAGGTCGGATTGGCGCCGCCAATGCGGCTGAATTCTTTGGCGTGCTCAAGGAAATTCGGGCCGGTGTTGATGTGGTCGCGCTGCTTGAGGCCGAGCCGGGCGAGGCCACGGCCGCGCTGCTGCCGACCAACCTGGATGCGCTCTATGGCATGATCTACGCACTCTTGGCCGCGGCCAGCGACCGGGAGCGTATGGCGCGCGCGCTCGCCATCATCGAGCAGCTTCCGGAGGCCCCGGCGCGGGAGCCGCTGCCGATCCGCGAGGCGCAGACGCTGGCGATGGAGCTGCTATTGGAGAAGGCGCTAGAAACCGGTCTTGAAGGCGTTGTGCTCGAGAGTCCGGCCTATCGGCGCTATAGCGAAGCGCGCGAGCAGGCTGGACTCAGTGGCTAGCCTCATCTACAGGCTGTCTCGAGACCCTCATCGCTGTCCATGCAAGCCTCCCTGCATACGCACCGCGGCACACGCGCGATCCAGAAGCTGGTCGAGTACGCACCCTCGACCGGCGGCTTGGCACTCTGGATTCGGCATCAGGATGTTGATGCGCTGCCGGTGGGTGCTGAGCATGATCCGGGGATGCCTATTGGCGTGAAGACCGCGTCATTACTCAGCGCCGCCAACGACGGCCGCACCATCTTCTACACCCCAGCCTTCGCGGCGCTCAGCCTGCCGCTCCAGATCGGCCAGGTCGCGCATCAGGTGCTGCATGTCGCGCTGCAGCACGCGCAGCGGGCGAGGGCGCTGGAGCGACTGCTCGGCGAGGTCGATCTTGGGTTGTTCAACATCTGTGCTGACGCCATCGTCAACAGCACCCTCAGCCATCTTGCTTGGCTGGAACTGCCCAGTACTGCGGTCAGCTTGGAAGGCCTGCTCGCTAGCACCCTGAATTGCCAACAGAGCCCGGCAGCCGCGCTACTGGAATGGGATCTCGAACGGCTCTACCGCGCCATCGACGATCGCCGTCCGCGCCTGCTCCTAGGCCGCGGCGATCAACACCGAGCCACCCCCCGGCGAGACGGCAAGCGTGGGCAGCGCCGTGGCTGCGACGGTCGCGATGCCGAGCATCAAACGCCAGGGCCAGACCAGCAGGCCAGACCACAGTCAGTTCAGCCGGCCGATCGCAACGCTTCCCGCGAAGACGGTGCCCGCGCCAGTCGCGTGCGCTGGCTCGGCGCCGACACGCCCCGCGATCTGCTCCCAGCCAACGAGGCGTCTCGTCCCGAGCAAGAAGCCGAACAGGCGCGCGAATGGCGCGAGCGTCTGATTCGCGCCCATGCTGGCGACGGCGCCCACTCGATGCTGCGCGAGCTCATTGCCGACCTGCCCAAGCTGCGCACACCCTGGGAGCATCTGCTGCGCACGCTGCTCACCCGTGGTCTGGCGCGCACCCCCGATCAATCCTGGTCACGTCCGTCGCGATCCTACCTGGCCAATCAGGGCCGAACCCCTGGCGGTCAACGGTTACCTTGGGAGCCGGGTCGCACCGCCTCGCGCGCGGTGCCGCGTTTGGTGGTCATGGTCGACCTCTCTGGCTCCATCGATCCGCCATTGCTGGAGCGCTTCGCCCGCGAGATCGAGGCCATCAGCCGCCGCCTCGAGGCCAGCCTGACCCTCATCGCCGGTGACGATCGCGTCAGCGGTGTTGCCCAGTTCGAGCCAGGTGGCTCCAACCTTCGGGAACTGGTCTTCGACGGCGGCGGTGGCACCGACTTCAGCCCGCTGTTGCGCGAGGCCGAGCGCTACGCCCCTGACATCGCCGTCTTTCTCACCGATCTCGACGGCCCCGCCGAGTACAAGCCCAGCTACCCGGTGATTTGGGCTGTGCCCGCGATCCATGCCAATGCCCGACAGCCCTTTGGGCGCAAGCTGGTTTTGGAGTAGTCGCCGAGCCGACGCTAGGCGCACACACATCGGCTCCCCTGGGCTGGGTCCTGGAACGAAGAGCAGGCCATTGGCGATTCGGTGATCGGCTTCAGGCCCTTGGGTGGACGCGCTCCTTGGACTCAATCGGCCGCGCTGCCCAAGGCTAAGATTAGAGAATCCCCTCTCTTGCCAATTGCTGGGTCAGCACTTCGATCTGGACGTCAAGGTCGTCGACATCCCGCTCCAGCAGCACCTGATGTTGTTCGCGGAAAGCCGCCTCCACGGTCTCCAATGCATGGCGGAAGCGTTGGTCCAGTTTGGGAGCGGCGACCTGCCCATGGGTCTTGGCGTAGCCTTCGACGACACGCTGCACGCCCTCAAGATAGACCGTCAGGAACTTGCGTGCTCGCCATAGATCGCGCGGATCATCCTCGACGCGTTCGAGGATCTGTCGAGCCAAGGCTGTAATGTTGGCGAGCCTTGTATCCAGCTCTGGCTGGCGGATCTCCAGCCGCGCCTGCTCGATAGCGGTAATGGTCCGCGCGGCCTCGCGCAGCGACGCTGCTCCTTGGGCGCCCAAGCCAGGCGGGCGCCGCAGCCGGCGCTGGAAGGAGACGTCGAGACCATAGACGAGAGACAGGCCCAGCAGTGTCACCAGCGCGAAGGCGAAGGCGATGCCCGGATGATGTCCGGCGCCGAGCCAGGCCGTGATGCCGCTGCCGAGCGCGAGTAGGAGTGCGCCAAAGGTTTTTGGCGGAAGGAGCCGCCAAAGCGCAACGCCGATGACCGCTCGTTGGTCAGCGAGGCCTCGCCGGACCAGCAGTGCACCACCCAGCATCAAGCTGTAGCCGATGAGGTCGCCAAGCAGCATCCCGAGCTGTCCGCCGATGAGGGCAGCGAGTGCTGCGACGGCTGCAGGCAGCGGTAATACAAACAGGAGCCAGTCCGGTTGGGCAACCGTTGAGGGAGCCATATCGCTCTCGGCCTTGCTCTGTCCGCTCAGTCGCCGCCACAGCAACGCAAGTATCACGAGGATGATGACCAAGAACAGGACAATCAGCAGCAGGCGTTTCATCTTGGCTGCCTCATGCCGCAGTCGGGACCGAAGTGACTACGGCTGAGCCACTGCAAGAGGCCAGCAGCGCCTGCGAAGAGGCGATACCGAGGCCCACAATCAAGAGCAACAGGCCGAGGATGCGGCGCTGGCGATCCGACATGACGACAATCTCCTGCACGATTAAGGTCGACGCTTAGGCGGGTGACGACGGTGACGAGGACGCATTGGGAATTGCTGGCGCGGCGCGCGGATGGATGCTGGATGACGCTAGAAAGGCTACACTAGCGCATTTTTCGCGTTATTGCGTAGCCTATTCATCGCCGCATTGCCATGAAGACAGATTCCAAGATCACTGATGTGGTCGCCTATGTCGCTGACGTCGGGCGCCGAGCGCGCTCTGCCGCGCGCGCGATGGCGCGCGCTGAGACGCGTGCCAAGAACGCAGCGCTGCAGGCGATCGCCAATAACCTCAACACGCAGCGCGAGATCCTAACGCGGGCCAATGCCGCCGATCTCGAGGCGGGCGCGGCCAAGGGACTGGACACTGCTCTGCTCGATCGCTTGGAACTGACTCCGGGCCGCATCGACGCGATGATTGCCGGACTCGAACAGATTGCCGCGCTGCCCGATCCGATTGGCGCCATCACCGACTTGGACTATCGTCCGTCGGGGATTCAGGTGGGGCGTATGCGGGTGCCGCTTGGGGTCATCGGCATCATCTACGAATCGCGGCCGAATGTGACCGCTGATGCCGCCGCGCTCTGCCTCAAGGCCGGCAACGCGACCGTTCTGCGTGGTGGCTCCGAGGCCTTTGAGTCGAATCAGGCGATCGCTGCCAGCATTCACCGTGGTCTGCGCATGGCGGGTCTGCCAGCGGATGCGGTGCAGGTGTTGGCCACCACCGATCGCGCTGCCGTTGGCGCCATGATCACCAATCCAGAGCATATCGACGTCATCATCCCGCGTGGCGGCAAGAGCCTGATCGAGCGGATCAGCCGCGAGGCGAGGGTGCCGGTGATCAAGCATCTGGACGGCATCTGCCATGTCTATATCGATGACAAGGCCGATCCAGACAAGGCGGTGGCGATTGCAGTGAATGCCAAAACCCAGCGCTACGGCACCTGCAATACCATGGAGACCTTGCTGGTCGCCGAGGCCGTCGCGCGGCCGCTGCTCTCGCGCATCGGTGCGGCGCTGGTAGCCAAGGGGGTCGAGATTCGCGGCTGCGAAAAGACCCGTGAGATCCTCGCGGATGCGCGTCCTGCGACGGATGCTGACTGGGGGACCGAGTATCTGGCGCCGATCCTCTCGGTGCGCGTCGTTCCTAGCATGGACTCGGCCATCGAGCACATCGAGGTCCATGGCTCACATCATACCGATACCATCGTCACCGAAGACTACAGCCGCGCTCGGCGCTTTCTGCGCGAAGTCGACTCGAGCTCGGTGATGGTTAACGCTTCTACTCGCTTTGCCGATGGGTTTGAATACGGGCTTGGTGCCGAGATCGGCATCAGTACCGACAAGTTCCACGCCAGAGGCCCGGTTGGCCTTGAAGGCTTGACCTCGCAGAAGTTCGTGGTGCTGGGCGATGGTCAGATTCGCGAATAGCGGCGGCTTGATCATTGCGTTCGGCTTCCAGCCCTCTGGTTCTCGATGATCGGTCTGTTCGGAGGGACCTTCGACCCCATCCACTTTGGCCATCTGCGTGTGGCGCTCGATGTCGTTCAGCACCTCGATCTTGAGCAGCTGAGGTTGCTGCCGCTGGCTGCTGCCGTGCATCGGCGGCAACCCCTGGCCTCGCCGGAGCAGCGCATGGCGATGCTGCAAGCTGCAATCCGCGATGAGCCCTGTCTGGTTGCGGATGATCGAGAGCTCAAGCGCGGCGGACCCTCGTACACGGTTGACACCCTAGTTGCAGTTCGCGAAGAGTTGAGTGCTCAAGCCCCTCTCTGCTTGTTGGTTGGCGCTGATGCCTTTGAAGGCCTGCCAGACTGGCATCGGCCGCTGGATATCCTTGAGCTCGTGCATCTGGTCGTGATGCAGCGGCCTGGGGCGCCGACCGCCCGTGATCCTTGGCTCCGCGAGCAGGTTGAGCAGCGCCGTACCGATCATCCCGCGGCCTTGCGCCTTCAAGCCGGTGGGCTTATCTATTTCCAGACGGTGACGCAGCTCGACATCTCGGCAACCCGCATCCGCCGGCTGCTGGCGCGGGGCAAGAGCCCGCGCTATCTGCTCCCGGATGCCGTCTTGGCAATGGCGCGTGTCCAGGATTGCTATGCTGTACAGCAGGACCAGGCCTCATCAACCTTGTAAGGCCTGATCATTCGATCGACGTTGCTCGCCAGATGGTCGACGTTGTCAAACCCAATTCAGCGCGCCGGCGCCCCGCACTCGGACGCCTTTAAGAGGACTGTTAATGCAGCTAGAGCACTTGAAAGACCTCGTGGTCGAGGTTTTGAACGACATGAAGGCCCGCGACATCAGCGTGATGGATGTGCGCGGCAAGACCGCGGTGACCGATTATATGATCGTCGCATCAGGGACCTCTGACCGGCATGTGAAGGCCATCGCTGAGACGGTTGCCTATAAGGCCAAGGAAGCCGGTGAGGCCCCGCTTGGCACCGAAGGTGTGCAGGAAGGCGAATGGGCGCTGGTCGACCTTAACGGCGTGGTCGTGCATCTGATGCTGCCGAAGGTCCGCGACTTCTACAGCTTGGAGCGGCTATGGAGCGCGCCCTCACTCGTGTCGCGCCCCGCCGCCAGTGTCTCGGCCTGAGATCACCCTGATCGCGGCGATGGCGCGCGGGCGCGTCATCGGCCGGAACAATGCCATGCCTTGGCACCTGCCGGCCGATCTTGCGCACTTCAAGCGCCTGACCTTGGATAAACCCATCATTATGGGCCGGCGCACCTGGGATTCCCTGCCGGGCCTGTTGCCGCGACGGCGGCATCTGGTGATTTCCGCTGATCCTGATTTTCGAGCGGCCCTCACCCAGGCCGAAGCCGCGAGCTCCCCCGAGAGTGCCTTGGAGCGTGTCGGCTCCGTGCCGGAGGTCATGATCGTCGGCGGTGCGAGCATCTACCAAGCCTTCCTGCCCTTGGCCGATCGTCTGCTGTTGACCTTGATCGACGCCGAGATCGCGGGTGATACAGCGTTCCCAGCCTGGTCGGCAACGGAGTGGCAAGAAACGAAGCGTCAGTCCCGTTCCCGTGATGCGGCTAATCCATACGATCTTGAATTCGTCACGCTAGAGCGTGCAGTAGCGCTTCCTCAACCCGGTGTCAAATAGCCCGCGCAGTCGATCTCGATCAACTTCAGCGGCTTCTTGCGCCGGACTCTCAGTGCGCTGAGTCGCCCACCCCAGAGGCAGCCGCTGTCGAGTGCCCAGCAGTTGTTCTCGGCGAGAAAACCGATGGTTGACCAGTGGCCAAAGAGGATACGCTCTGCGCATGTGCGCCGATCGGGCACGCGAAACCAGGGCAGGGCACCAGGCGCAGGCTGTTCGAGACCACCTTTTTCTTTCAGCAATAGCTCACCCTCGGCGGTACACCAACGCAAGCGGGTGAAGCAGTTGGTGATGAATCTCAGGCGGTCCATGCCGACCAGTGCCGGGCTCCAGTGTCTAGGCTCATTAGCGTACATCTGCTGGAAGAAGGCGATGTGCTCCGGGCCCTGGAGGACCGCTTCGAGCTCATTCGCACAGGCCTGGGCTTGGGCGAGATCCCATTGTGGCGGTAGCCCGGCATGGATCATGGTGAAGCCCTTGTGCTCGCTGTGATGCAGCAGCGGGCGGTGGCGCAGCCAGTGCAGCAGTTCATCGCGATCGGGCGCCTTAAGGATTGCATCCAGGGTGTCCTTCTTGCTCGGCCGGGCGCCGGTGAGGGCAACCGCTAGCAGGTGCAGGTCGTGATTTCCGAGCACGACCAGAGCGCGCTCGCCAAGGCCCTTGATCCAACGCAGTACGGCGAGCGAATTGGGACCGCGGTTGACCAGGTCGCCGACACACCAGAGCTGATCCTTGGTCGGGTCGAAGCCGGCCTTATCGAGTAGGTGGCGCAGTTCGTCGTAGCAGCCCTGGATGTCGCCAATCGCGTAGGTCGCCATAATCGTTTGTCGGCCTGTGCCGCCAGTCGAGTCGTCAGCCAGTCGCGATGCGACTCCCAAATGGTCTTAGTGTAGACCGCTGCGGTCACCGAGCGAGAACGGGCGAATCACGGCGTCGAAACGGGTTCCATCATCGGCGATCATGTCATAGCTTCCGTGCATACTGCCGAGTGGCGTCGCGATCTGGGTGCCGCTGGAGTACTCGAAACTCTCGCCAGGCTGCAGATGCGGTTGCTCGCCAACAACACCGGCCCCCCGTACCTCCTGCGTTTTACCGTTGGCATCGGTGACGATCCAGTGCCGGTTCAAGAGTTTCGCTGGCACCTCGCCTTTGTTGCGGATGGTGATGGTGTAGGCGAAGGTATAGCGGCTGCTAACCGGGTCCGACTGCTCGGGGAGATAGCGCGTGAGCGCCTGGACATCGATCTGATAACGTTCGTTTGTCTCGTCGTGGGCCATGGTTCTCGGTCCGTCATACGGAGGTCTGAGCGCTCGCGGCAGCGAGCGGCTCGGTTTGTTCGTCAGGATCTATCACCTCTGCCAAAGCCGATCACACCGCGCTTGGAGGCCTCGATGAAGCCGACGATCTGATCCGTCTCTGGACTTGGGTAACGATCTTTAGCCTCGCTCAACCCTTCCGCGAGCCGCCGACCTGAGCGGAAGATCAGCCGATAAACGGCCTTGATCAGGGTGCGCTGTTCAGCCGTGAAGCCGTTGCGTTTCAGCCCCACCAGGTTGAGCCCGACAAGCAGGGCGCGCTGGCCGTTGGCGATCACAAAGGGTGGGACGTCTTTTGTCACGCCAGTGAGTCCGCCGATCATACTGTAGGCACCGATGCGCGCGAACTGATGCACCGCTACCTGTCCGGAGATGAAGCAATGATGCGCCAACTCGACATGGCCGGCGAGGGTTGCGGTATTGGCGAAGATATTGTCATCGCCAACCAGGCAGTCGTGTCCGGCGTGACTGTAGGCCATGAAATAGTTGCGGTTGCCGATGCGCGTACCGGCTTCGCTCTTGATCCCGCGGCTGATGTTCACGCACTCACGGAAGCAGTTATCGCTGCCAATAATGAGCGGTCGGCCACGCTCTGAGGTGAAGCCCAGATCCTGCGGCTCGCTGCCGAGCGTGGCGCCATGGCAGACCCGGTTGCGCGGGCCGAGTCGGGTGTCGGTGTAGATGCGCACACAGCTCTCGATGCGGCACTCGGCGCCCACGACGGCGCCGGCCTCGATCAGCGACCAGGGGCCGATCTCGGCGCTCGGATGGACCTCGGCGCCGTCTTCGATGATCGCGCTTGGATGCACCGCCATGGATTGGACTTTGTCTCTAGGAGTACTGCTGGGACGAGTGCTTGTGGCCTAGTGCCTGCGGCCTAGTGCCGGAAATGCCGCATGCCGGTGAAGAGCATGGCGATGCCGTGCTCGTCAGCCGCTGCGATGACCTCATCGTCGCGCATTGAGCCTCCAGGTTGGATCACCGCGCGAATACCGGCTGCTGCGGCCTGATCGAGTCCATCGCGAAACGGGAAGAAGGCATCCGAGGCCAGCACGGCTCCAGCGACCTCGAGTCCGGCCTGCTCGGCCTTGATGCTGGCAATGCGGGCTGAATTTACGCGGCTCATCTGACCGGCGCCAACGCCGATGGTCATGCCATCGCGCGCATAGACGATGGCGTTCGACTTGACGAATTTCGCCACGCGCCAAGCGAACAGCAGATCCGCGCGCTCGGCCTCGCTCGGCTCGCGTTGGGTCACGCAGTTGAGCGTTGCCGTCAGATCGAGATCGGCGCCTTGCACCAAGAGGCCGCCGCGCACGCGTTTGAAATCACGATAGGGCTGGCGCTCCACCGGCCAGGGGCCGCAGCGCAACAACCGCACATTCTTCTTCGTCGCGACTGCCTCCATGGCCTCGGGGCTAACCTCGGGTGCAATGATCACCTCGACGAACTGGCGCTCGACAATGGCCGTGGCGGTTGCGCCATCGAGCCGCTCATTAAAGGCGATGATGCCGCCAAAGGCCGATTCCGGGTCGGTGCTGAAGGCGCGCTCATAGGCGCCGAGCAGGGTTTCACCGACGGCGACACCGCAAGGATTGGCATGCTTGACGATCACGCAGGCCGGTACCTCGCTGAACTGCTTGACACATTCGAGTGCGGCGTCAGTATCGGCGATATTGTTGTAGCTCAGCTCCTTACCCTGCAACTGCTCGCTGGTGGCCAGGCTTGCCTCGCAGCCGCCACGGCCGACATAGAAGGCGGCGGTCTGGTGCGGATTCTCGCCGTAGCGCATCGTCTGGCGCTTACGAAACTGCATGTTGAAGGTGCGCGGCAGACCTTTCGGCTTGCCCTCTGGATGCTCGATGATGGCGCCCAAATAGTTCGCGATCGCGCCGTCGTAATGCGCCGTGTGCTCAAAGGCGCGCACGGCTAGATCGAAGCGGGTCTGATCATCCACCGCGCCGCCATTCGCCTCCATCGTGGCGATCACCCGATCGTAATCGGCTGGATCGCACACCACGGTCACATCGCGATGATTCTTAGCCGCGGCGCGGATCAGCGTCGGGCCGCCGATGTCGATGTTTTCGATCGCGGTCGCCAGGTCGCAGTCAGGACGTGCAACGGTGTCCTCGAACGGATAGAGGTTGACCACCACGAGATCAATCGGGCGGATCTCATTCTCGCGCATCACCTGGTCATCTTCACCGCGCCGCCCGAGGATACCGCCATGGATGCGCGGATGCAGCGTCTTCACGCGCCCGTCCATCATCTCCGGAAAACCGGTGTACTCGGCGACCTCGATCACCGGCACGTCTTGCTCGGTGAGCAGCCGCGCCGTGCCGCCGGTGGAGAGGATCTCGACGCCGCGCTGACTCAATGCAGCGGCAAAGGTGGCGACCCCTGTCTTGTCAGAGACGCTGATCAGCGCCCGCTTGATTGGTTTCATTCTGATTTCTCCAGGTGCGATTCGCGCCCGGCGCGCACCTGCGCTGCCAAGCCTAGTCGGTGCATTGCTTGAGCTTCTTGCGCAGGGTGCCACGGCTGATGCCCAAGATCGCTGCCGCGGCGGACTGGTTGCCCTTGGTGTGCTCGAGCACAGCCTCGAACAACGGCTGCTCAACCTCGTCCATCACCAGTCGGTAGAGCCCCTGGATATCATGGTCGCCCATGCTGCAGAGGTAGCTACGCAAGGCGTTCAGTACGCATTCTCGCAGCGGCTGACTGTGGTTCTGCGCATCATCCAGAGCGTCTGGCACCGCAAAGCTGTGCATGTCATTCATCAATTGACCCCTTGCCGACCGTTCCGGTTGATAGCGCGCGCCAGCGATCCGGGGTCGACTTGGCATCGGTTGAGTGGGCCGCCTGAGCAAACGCTTCCGACAAGCGACGTTCGGCGAAATGCTCGCTTAGCAGAGCGCACTGGGCCGCCGCCGCTGTTGTTGCCATCAAACGGTGACGCAGACGTTCGAACTCGGCGCACGAAACAGAGGTGCCGCCCAAGTGATCCAGATACCAGCCGATATGCTTGCGTGCGATCAACACACCGCGTTGTTCACCGTAGAAACGGTAGAGTCGGTCCAGGTGCTCCAGCAAGAGAGTCCCAATCCACGCCAGCGAGGGTGCCCTTGGCACCTCGGAGATCGGGGTTGGGAGCTCGGCATTGGCCGATTGCTCCGGAACAGCAAGCCTCTGAAGTTCGGTTGCGATGCTGCCAAAGATCCATGGCCGACCCAGTGCGGCGCGCCCAATCATAATAGCATCGGCGTCAGTCCTGTTCAGCACCTCGATCGCCTTCGTCGCCCCATCGATGTCGCCATTCGCCACCAACAGCAAATCGGGGCACTGATCGCGGAGGCTGGCAAGGCTATCGAATTCTGCCTCGCCCCGATAGCCGCAGGCGCGTGTGCGGCCATGGACGCTGAGGAGCTGAATCCCGCTTGCCTGCGCAATGCGTGCGATTCGCGCCAGGTTTCGTGTCTCAGGGGACCAGCCGGTGCGCGTTTTCAGCGTCACCGGCACATCGACCGCGCTGACAACGGCCTCGAGGATGCGCCCAACCAAGACCTCATCGCGCAACAGCGCTGATCCGGCTGCTGCCTTGCAGACCTTCTTCGCCGGACAGCCCAGGTTGATATCGATGAGCTCGGCGCCGCGGTCGGCGTTATGGCGCGCGGCTTCGGCCATCTGCCGCGGATCGGCGCCGGCGATTTGCACGGCCATAGGGCCAGGTTCGCCGCGGTGGTCGCTGCGCTCACGGCTCTTGCGCGTGTCGCGCAGTGCCGGGTTGGCAGATAGCATCTCAGAGATCGTGAGGCCGGCACCCAGCCTTTGGCAGAGGCCGCGAAAGGGTTGATCAGTAACGCCGGCCATGGGTGCCAGGATCAACCGATTCGGGATGCTGACGGAGCCGATTTGCAACGGCTGCAAGAGCTTGCTGGCATTGACAGCAGAGGGGTCAGCAGCGTGCATGATGTTCCATCCTATCGCCGTTTTCAGCGCTGAGAAGCCGTGCATCAGCATCTTCAGGCATCGCGGGTTGCCGTAGGCGATCAGCCTGATGGAGACACTGAGCAGCTTGGACGGCTGCATTGCTGGCTCGCGCAAGCGGCCAGGTCGCGCGTTGCGCCGTGCGCTTGCGGACGTGGCAGTGAGCAGCGGACCTGCTATCGCTGCTGGGTCGATGCGCTAGGGTTTGGTCCGACGTCGGCCGCTGATCAAGACCCAATCCTCGCGCACAAGCGGGGGGTCGAGGGCAAATTCGGTGCGATAGGCCTCACTGACAGTCTCGGCCTGATGCTGCAAGATGCCTGACAACGCGAGCAGCCCACCTGGCTGGATGAGCGGGCTCAGCGTCGGCGCTAACGCGACTAAGGGGCCAGCGAGGATGTTGGCCACGAGCAGATCGGCCGCCTCCCTCGGCATCCGCTCCGGCGCGTCGGTCGCGATGCGGTCGGCAACGCCGTTCACCCGCGCGTTTTCAAGGGTTGCCTCCAGCGCCTGCGGATCATGATCAATGGCCAGTGCCCGCGCTGCGCCGAGCTTCAATGCGGCGATGGCGAGGATGCCCGAGCCACAGCCAAAATCGATCAGTGTGCGACCGGTAATGGCTGAGCGATCCAGCCATTCAAGGCAGAGCGCCGTGGTGGCATGATGGCCAGTTCCGAACGCGAGCCCAGGGTCGAGATCGATCACCACTGCATCGGCTGCCGTAACAACCTGGCCGCGCGGACAGACCCAGAGTCGGTGACCAAAACGCTGCGGCTGCAGCCCATCGAGCCAGAGCCGCTCCCAGACTTGGTCTTGGAGTCGATGCAGGCTCGGTGGGGCGAGCGCCTGTGCTGCGAGCATTCGTGCGGCCGCTTCGGCCTGCGCGCTGCCTTCTGGGCTGGCGTCGAATAGGGCGGTGATGCGCAACTGGCACCAAAGCGGCGTCTCGCCGGGGGCGGGCTCGAGCACCTGCTGTTGAGCCACAGAGCCAGCATCAGTGCACCCGTCGTCACCCTCATCGAGGGTCACTGCCAATGCCCCGGCGTTCTCCAGCGCGGCCTCCATTAGTGGCGCCAGCTCGCGATCCGCCAGCAGCTTGAGCTCGATCCAGGCCATGGCAAGGGCAGCCGGTGCCGCGGTCAGAGACCGAGCTTCTTTTCGAGATAATGGATATTGATGCCGCCCTGCTGGAAGGCCGCGTCCTTGAGCAACTGCCGATGCAGCGGGATGTTGGTGTTGATGCCTTGGATGATGGTCTCGCGCAGCGCATTGTTCATCCGTGCCAGTGCCGACTTGCGATCCTCTCCGTGGGCGATTAGCTTGCCGATCATCGAGTCGTAGTAGGGCGGCACCACATAGCCGGCATAGATGTGGGTATCGATGCGCACGCCTGGGCCGCCTGGGGCATGGAACTCCTCAATCGGGCCCGGGCTTGGCATGAAGGTCTCTGGATGTTCGGCATTCAGTCGGCACTCGATGGCGTGGCCACGCGGAACGATATCGCTCTGCTGATACCGCAGTCGCTCGCCGCTGGCGACGAGGATCTGCTCCTTGATCACATCCACGCCCGTGATCATCTCGGTGACCGGGTGCTCCACCTGCACTCGGGTATTCATCTCGATGAAATAAAATTCATCGTCTTGGTATAAGAACTCGAAGGTGCCGAGTCCACGATAGCCGATCGTGCTGCAGGCCTCGGCGCAACGCTCACCAATCCGCTGCCGTTGCTCGGGCGTGATGCCTGGCGCCGGCGCCTCTTCAATGACCTTTTGATGCCGGCGCTGCATGGAGCAGTCGCGCTCGCAAAGATGGATGGCGTTGCCAAAACTGTCGGCCAGCACCTGGAACTCCACATGGCGTGGGTTCTCCAGGTACTTCTCCATGTAGACCACGTCGTTGCCAAAGGCGGCGCCGGCCTCGGCCTTGGTCAGCGAGATCGCATTCAGTAGCGTAGCATCCGAGTGCACCACGCGCATGCCGCGCCCGCCGCCGCCGCCAGCGGCCTTGATGATGACCGGATAGCCGATCTCGCGCGCCAATTGCAGCGTGTGCTTGGCGTCGTCATCGATCGGGCCATCGGAGCCGGGTACGCAAGGCACGCCAGCCTGCTTCATGGCGCGGATCGCCGAAACCTTGTCGCCCATCAGCCGAATGGTGTCCGGTCTCGGGCCGATGAAGACGAACCCGGAGCGCTCGACACGCTCGGCGAAATCCGCGTTCTCCGACAGGAAGCCGTAGCCAGGATGAATAGCGACGGTATCGGTGACCTCGGCGGCGCTGATGATCGCCGGGATATGCAGGTAGCTGTCGCGCGACTGGGCCGGGCCGATGCAGACCGACTCATCGGCCAACAGCACATGCTTCAGCTCACGGTCGGCCTCGGAATGGACAGCGACAGTTTTGATGCCCAGCTCGCGACAGGCGCGCTGGATGCGCAGCGCGATCTCGCCGCGATTGGCGATAAGGATCTTCTCGATCATTCGATCACGAACAGCGGTTGGTTGTACTCAACGGGCTGGCCATTCTCGACCATGATCTTTTTGATCACGCCAGCACGCTCCGACTCGATCTGATTCAGGATCTTCATCGCCTCGATGATGCAGAGAATATCCCCGACCTTCACCTCTTGACCCTCCTCGACGAACGACTTTGCACCAGGTGAGGGTGATCGGTAGAAGGTGCCGACCATCGGTGAGCGCGCGAGGCAGGCATCGTCAATCTCCGGGGCGCGGGGCGCGGAGGCTGGCACTGCGCCTGCTGCTACCGGGCTCGCGGCGGCAGGAGGTGCCTGCATCATGAACTGGGGGGCCCCGCTGCCATGGCGACTGATGCGCACAGATTCTTCACCTTCGTGAATCTCGATCTCTGCGACGTTCGACTCATCGAGCAATTCGATCAGCTTTTTGACCTTGCGGATGTCCATGACAGTTGATCTTCTCGCCGTGGATTAATGCTTGTTGTGAGAGATGCGGTGCTTTCGGCGGCGTTGGTTGCCTGCGGTCAGGCAATCGCCAGCCTAGGCTGAGCCACCGAGCCGGTGCAGCGCCGCGGTTAAGGCCAGGCGATAGCCCTGAGCGCCCAGCCCAGTGATCACGCCAGCGGCGATATCGGAAAAATAGGAGTGGGCTCGGAACGGTTCGCGTTTATGCACATTCGACAGGTGTACTTCGATGAACGGGATGCCAACGGCGAGCAGTGCGTCTCGTAAGGCAATGCTGCTGTGGGTGAAGGCCGCAGGATTGAACAGAATAAAGCCGACCCCGTCCGTGCCGGCTTGATGAATGGCCTCAATCAGGCTGTGCTCGGCGTTGCTTTGTACTATCTGCAGCTCGTGTCCAGCGGCCTCGGCGTTGGCGCGGAGGCTGTTGCCGATGCTCGCCAGCGTCTCACGCCCGTATTGACCCGGCTCCCGGGTGCCAAGCAGGTTCAGGTTTGGGCCGTTTAAGCAGAGGATCTTAGCCATGGCAGGTGTCGAAATCGCGGCCAATGGCTGCGAACCGTCGAAAAAAAAGCCTATTGCGTACGCTCAGACCGAATGCGCACAGGGTAAGGTATTCGGCGGCATTTTACAAAGCCGTCGTTGCACATCGAGTAGCGAACACCGCTTTATCGACGCCGTTGCCGACCGGTTAAAGCTTGTTTAGCCGACCCCTGTTGGGCCGACCCCTGGGTTAGTTGACGCCTAGCAGCCGCGGTCCCACCTCGGTTTCGAGCACGCGAGCGTCGAGTTCGCCGGTATGGCTGAAGATGCGCCGACCCAGCGGATCAAAGCCAACCGTGAACGGCAGGCCGCCGGTGCGGTTGCCGAGCGCGCGCGCGAGCTCGACGCTGTCGCGCTTGCCAATCAGGATGGGATAGTTGAGGACATTGTCCTCAAGGAAGGCGGCGACCTCATCCGGGCGGTCAATCGCGATGCCGACCACCTGCAGCCCCTGATGTCCATAAGTCTGCTGCCAGGCGTCGAGCAACGGGATTTCGCGCAGGCAGGGCGCACACCAGGTGGCCCAGAAGTTCAGCACCACCACCTTGCCAGCCCAGTGATGACTGCTCAGCTCACGGCCATCAAGGGTGGGCAGACGCAAGTCGGGGAGGCTGTCCAGTAGGCCCTGCTGAGGGCTTCGCCGACGCGACTCCGTCTCCTGGTCAGCAATCTCGAACCAGCGTTCGCCGAAAAGGGCCAGGCCGATGCTGACCGACCCTGCCAGCACCGTGACGGCGAGTACCTTAGCGGCATTCACTGAGGGAACTCGTTGAGATGAGCCGCAAACTCCTTGGCGGGAACAAATCCGACCAGACGCCAGCCGCGCTGCTCTTGCCCGCTGCTGTCGAAGAACATCATGGCTGGTGGCCCAGGAAGACCGAAGCGTTCCTGCATCAGCGCCTTATCCTCGGCATCGTTCGCGGTCACGTCTGCTTGGAGGAGTACAAAGCCTTGCATGGCCTGTTGCACCGCGGGGTCTGGGAAGGTATAGCGCTCCATCTCTTTGCAGGACACACACCAGTCTGCATAAAAGTCCAACATCACTGGCTTGCCGCTGGCGCTGGCCTCGGCCACCGCCTGGTCGAGATCAGCCACAGTTTTAATACGTTGGAACGCTGGATGCGCGGACACCGTCCCGGCTCCGCCGGCGGCTGGCGCCAAGCCACGCAGTGGCTGAAGGCTGTCCTTGCCGCCGGCAGCAACGCCGACCAGCATCAGCACGCCATAGACCAGCAAGGCGATGCCGAGTGACTTCCACAGCTTCGACCAGCCACTGGCCTCGGCGCCTTGCTGGGTGAGGGCGCCTAGGTAGACGCCAGCGCTGATCAACAACAGGCCCCAGAGTGCCATCGCGAAGGCTACTGGGATCACGCGCTCGACCAGGAGCACTGCGACTGCGAGTAGCAGTACACCGAATACCGCTTTGACCGCATCCATCCAAGCGCCAGCACGCGGCAACAACTTGCCTGCCGAGGTGCCGATCGCGAGCAAGGGCGCGCCCATGCCAAGACCGAGGCCGAGCAGGGCGAAGAAGCCGAGCACCGCATCACCGGTCTTGCCGATGAAGATCAGCGCGCCCATCAAGGGTGGGGCAACACAGGGGCCAACGATCAGTGCGGAGAGGGCGCCCATGATGGCGGCGCCAGTGAGCGTGCCACCTTGCTGCTTGTTACTGAGCTGGGTGAGCTTGGTCTGAACGCTGCTCGGCAGCTGTAAGTCGTAGAAGCCAAACATCGACAGCGAGAGCGCCACGAAGATCGCGGCAAAGGAGGCAAGAACCCAGGGGTTTTGGAACGTTGCCTGCAGGTTGGCACCAAACAGGCCGGCAATAACGCCGACGATGGCATAGGTGAGCGCCATCGCGAGGACATAGGCAAGCGAGAGGAAGAAGGCCTTGCGGGTGGTGATCTGGTCGCCCTGACCGGCAATGATACCGGAGAGGATCGGGATCATCGGAAAGACACAGGGCGTGAACGCGAGCAGCAGCCCGAGTACGAAGAAGATCGCCAAGGCACCAAAGATGCCGGTATTGGCGAGGCGTGCGGCGATCTGGTCCTGTTCCGAAATGCGCTCTGGTGGCGCTGATTCGCCCGCCTCTCCAGCGGATGGGGAAGCGCGGGCAGGCGCTGCAGTTGCTGGCTCGGTCAGCGCCACAGTGGTCTCGGCAGGCGGAAGATCGAGCGTCAACCGATCAGTGACCGGTGGATAACAAATACCACGCTCGGCACAGCCTTGATATCGTGCCACCAAGGTCACGCTGGTCGCCTCGGCGCTGCCGCGCAGTAAAGGCACCCTCAGATCGACCTCGCCCTGATAGATCGCGATGTCGCCGATGGTTCCATCCGGGCGCACCGTTTCAGGCTTGATCTCGGCCTCGGGCAGCTCGTAGGTGCCGATCTGGACGCCCTCAGCATCCTCGAGCGAGAGTTTGATCTCTTGCTGATAGAGATAGGTCTCGGGCGCAACCCGCCAACGCAACGCTAGCGTTTGCGCATCCTCGACCATGGCCTCGAGCTGGAACGCCTCCTCGGCTGAGAGGATGTCATCATCAAAGCCGAAACCGAGCGCTTGCGCTGGCAGCGCGGTCAAGCGCGCGCCTGTGCTGTTGCTGGCTAATGCCTCTGAGGATTCATGACCATCGTCCGTCAGCCCCATTGGGGCTGCTGTCGATGGCTCAACGGCGGCGAGACGTGGTAGCTCGAGCAGGATGCTCTGGCGCTGCGGCGGATAGCATAACCCCGCGTCGGCGCAGCCCTGTGATTGGGCCTCGATCCGCACCACATCGCCTGCATCGTCGGCGCGGGAAACCGGTAGCCTTGCCTCGACCCGATCTCGATAGATCTCGACCTCGCCGAAAAACTGATCCGTCTTGGTCTCCGCGGGCGGTAGCTTGGCCTGACCAAGCACGAACCCTGGCGTTTTGCTCTCGAATCGGAACTTGGTGGCGTACAGATAGTAGCCTGCCTCGATATCCCAGCTCAGGGTCACCGCGTCTGGACCCTGTGCCCTACCGCCGATCCGGAAGGCTTGATCGGGCTGTAGAAACTCGTCCTCGGCTACAGCTCCTGTTGACAGTGCCAGGCCAAGACTCAGGAGCAGCAGCCCGATGAGGCCAAACGCGGCGCGGAGATATGCCGGGTGGCTTGGGGTGTTCTCCCGCTGCTCGACGGCTTGGTTGCGGGCGCGCTGCCGCCAGTCAGGAGTGGGATCGATCAATCGTTGTTCGCAGTGCATTGGCGGACCCAGTCGAGATAGTGCTTGTTGCCGGTGGTAATGGGATGACTGATCACCTCGGGGACCTCGTAGGGATGCAGCGTCTCGATGCGTGCTGCAAGCGCGGCGACTTGGCGTTCTGTCGTCTTGATGATCAGTAGCACCTCGGTGTCAGTCTCGATCTTAGCCTGCCAGCGATACACCGAGACTAGGCCGGGTACCAGGTTGACACAGGCGGCCAACCGCTCGGAAACCAGGCTCTGCGCGAGCGACTGAGCCGTCTGTGTATCGGGGCAGGTGCAGAAGGTCAAGTAGACCGCTTCAGGGGGCGTTTGAGTTCCCATCGGGTGGCATTGAATATGATTGAAGGGCTGCGGTTTTAAGGGCGGCGGATGAGGCGCATAGGATGATGCGCATAGCCTAACGGAAACCGAGCCTCGGGGCTGCGGTGTTTGAATCGGGCAAATCCGGACAAACGTCCGGGTCATTGCGTCGGCCGAGTGATGCCAGGCGCCTGACTAGCGAGACCTGATCAATGTGGATTTTCCTTCTTCTGTTCATTTTTGCACCGCTGATCGAGTTGTACTTCCTGATCCAGGTTGGCTCCGTGATCGGTGCGCTACCGACTATTCTGCTGTCGATTCTGACCGCGGTCATGGGCGGCTACCTGGTGCGTCGGCAGGGCTTGACCGTACTGATGCGGGTGCGCGCAATGTTGGATCGCGGCGAGACGCCGGCGTTAGCGCTTCTTGATGGTGCCGTACTCTTACTCTGCGGCTTTGCCCTGATGTTGCCTGGGTTCATCACCGATGCGGTCGGCTTCTTACTGCTGGTGCCGCCGGTTCGCCATGCGTTGATCCGTCGCTATGTTGATCTGGTGCCAGTCCAAGGCGAGGTCATCGTTCGCGAGGAGCGCTCGAGCCAGCGCACGATCGAGGGCGAATGGCGCCGCGACGACTAAGGGCCTGTTCGCATCCCAAGCGATGCGATCTGAGGCGCTGTGCTGGCACAGGCACAGGCACAGGTTGGCATGGGCACCGGATGAGGCCGAGGTTTCTGTTTGCGCAAAAAGTACAACTGCCCCTTGACACAGGGCAGATGCTGCCTATTATTAGCACTCGCTCGAGATGAGTGCTAACACCCGACCGCGATGGTCGGTTGTGGGCAGCACCAACAGTTCGACGCCGGCGTCGGGCAGAGCCCGTCCCGGTTCACCATCCCTATCGTCAACTAACGACCCTGAGGACTTCCACTCATGAAGATTCGTCCCTTGCATGACCGCATCGTGGTCCGTCGCATGGAAGAAGAGCGTACCTCCGCTGGTGGTATCGTGATCCCTGATTCGGCGGCTGAGAAGCCGATCCAAGGCGAGGTCATCGCTGTCGGCAATGGCAAGATCATGGATAACGGCGACACCCGCGGCCTCGACGTGAAGGTCGGCGACAAGGTCTTGTTCGGCAAGTACTCCGGCACCGAGGTCAAGCTCGACGGTGAGGAGTTGCTAGTGATGCGCGAAGAAGACGTCATGGGCGTCGTCGAGGGCTGAGCGGCAAGCTTGCCACATCCGCATCTCTATCCGCATCTCCACCCGCATCGCAAACGATGCGTATTCGATAGCGTTCGACACCACACAGATTTGATTGAGGAAACAACGCGATGAGCGCAAAAGAAGTCAAGTTCGGCCTAGATGCCCGTAACCGTATGGTCGAGGGTGTGAACATCCTAGCCAATGCTGTCAAGGTCACCCTGGGCCCCAAGGGCCGCAACGTGGTGCTGGAGAAATCCTTCGGCGCCCCGACTGTCACCAAAGATGGCGTCAGCGTTGCGAAGGAGATCGAGCTTTCCGACAAGTTCGAGAACATGGGCGCGCAGATGCTCAAGGAAGTCGCCTCGCAGACCAGCGATATCGCGGGCGACGGCACCACCACCGCCACCGTGCTGGCGCAGGCGATGGTTCGCGAGGGCATGAAGGCGGTCGCCGCTGGCATGAACCCGATGGACCTGAAGCGCGGTATCGATAAGGCGGTTGAAGCAGCCGTTGGCCAGTTGAAAGAGCTGTCCAAGCCCTGCTCGAACAACAAGGAGATCGCCCAGGTTGGCACCATCTCCGCCAACTCTGACGACTCGATCGGCGAGATCATCGCTGAGGCGATGGAGAAGGTGGGTAAGGAAGGCGTCATCACCGTTGAAGAAGGCAAGTCACTGCATAACGAGCTCGACGTCGTCGAGGGCATGCAGTTCGACCGCGGCTACCTGTCGCCGTACTTCATCAACAACCAGCAGAGCCAGACCGCTGAGCTGGAAGATCCCTACATCCTGCTGCACGACAAGAAGATCTCCAATATCCGTGATCTGCTGCCCGTGCTCGAAGCGGTTGCCAAGGCCGGTCGTCCGCTGATGATCGTCGCCGAGGACATCGAGGGTGAGGCCCTGGCCACCCTGGTCGTCAATAGCATCCGTGGCATCATCAAGGTCTGCGCGGTTAAGGCTCCAGGCTTCGGCGATCGCCGCAAGGCCATGCTGCAAGACATCGCCATCCTTACTGGTGGTACCGTGATCGCTGAAGAGGTCGGCCTGTCGCTCGAGAAGGCGACCCTGAACGAGCTCGGCTCCGCCAAGCGCGTGCAGATCAGCAAGGATGAGACCACCATTATCGATGGCGCCGGCTCCGACTCCGAGATCAAGGGCCGTTGCGACCAGATCCGCGCCCAGGTCGAGGAGACCACCTCCGACTACGACCGCGAGAAGCTGCAAGAGCGTTTGGCCAAGCTGGCTGGTGGCGTGGCGGTGATCAAGGTTGGCGCCGCGACCGAAGTCGAGATGAAGGAGAAGAAGGCGCGTGTCGAGGACGCACTGCATGCGACCCGTGCAGCTGTCGAGGAAGGTATCGTCGCCGGTGGTGGCGTTGCGCTGGTCCGCACGCTGAACAAGATCCGCGGTCTGACAGGGATTAATCACGACCAGGATGCCGGTATCAAGATCGCCCTGCGTGCGATGGAAGAGCCGCTGCGTCAGATCGTCATGAATGCCGGTGACGAAGCCTCGGTGGTGCTGAACAAGGTTGCCGAGGGCGAAGGGAACTACGGCTACAACGCTGCAACCGGCGAGTACGGCGACCTGGTCGACATGGGTATCCTAGACCCAACCAAGGTCACCCGTACCGCGCTGCAGAACGCCGCGTCGATCGCTGCGCTGATGATCACCACCGAGGCCATGGTCGCCGAGGAGCCGAAGGACGAGCCGGCGATGCCGGGTGGCGGTGGCATGGGCGGCATGGGCGACATGGGTATGATGTAAGCCCAAGCCGGGTGAGAGCCTAGAGGCTGCAGTCTATTGGTTATCGCTAGGCTGTGCTGCATTGGCACTCCAAATAAGCCCCGCTTCGGCGGGGCTTTTTTGCGTTCGGCCTCTGATCCCATGCCTTTGTCTGGCAGTGGCTAGACAGCAAGCCTGGTGTGCCTGTGTGCCAGAAACGCAACATGAAAAGGTGCAGAAATGTGCCATAATTTGTTGCAGACTGCTTTTTGAAACCGATACCTACGGAAGTGTCCTCAGATGCCTTCTCGTTGCTTGAGCTGGTTTAGGCTGGCTGCATTGGCATTGCTGCTGGTTGCGCTCAGCGCGCAAGCGGCCGGCCCCGAGATCCATTCTGGCGCCGTGTTGATCATTGATCACGAGGGCAATCGGCTCTTCGAGCGCAATCCAACCGAGGTTCGGCCGATCGCCTCAATCACCAAGCTGATGACAGCCATGGTGGTCATCGATGCCGAGGTTCCGCTGGAGGACCGTATCACCATCACCGAGGCCGATCGTGATCGGCTGCGCTGGAGTCGTTCGCGGCTGCGCATCGACGAGGCCAAGTTGTCGCGCTTAGACCTCTTACGCACGGCACTGATGTCTTCTGATAACCGGGCTGCTGCGGCCCTTGGGCGAACCACCTTCGCCGGAGGTACCCCAGCCTTTGTCGAAGCGATGAACGAGAAGGCGCGTGCTCTCTCGATGCTTGACACCCGCTTCGCGGACGCAAGCGGCCTTGATGGTGGCAACCAGTCGACAGCCGAAGATCTCGTGCGTCTGCTCAATGCCGCCGCAGGCTACCCCTTGATCCGTGAGATCACCTCCACCGGCGAGGTCCACATTAGCCCGCATGCTGGACAGGGTCCGCTGCAGTATCGCAACACCAACCCGCTCACCCGCGATGCGCGTTGGACGGTGGAGCTGTCGAAGACCGGCTACCTCAACGAAGCAGGGCGCTGCCTGGTGATGCAGGCAGTGATCGAAGATCGACGCGTCTACGCCATCTTCCTCAACGCCCAGGGCAAGCTCACCCCGATCGGCGATGCCAACCGATTCCGTGAATGGCTTGCTGAAGCGCACCAGTTAAAGAACGCCAGTCTCAGCGCTCGACACCAATGAGTTTAGATATCGCCCAAGGTCGTGCATTGTTACTCATTTTGGTGGCTGGAGCTGGAGCTGCTGGTAACGGTAGCGCCACATGAAACTGCTGGTCGAGATCGGCAACACCAGCCTGAAGTGGGCGCCGCTTGAAGCCCATGCCCATGCGCCAGGGCCGATGACGGCAGCACGACACTCTGCTGCACTGCCCATCGATGTACTGGCCAGCTGGGAGCAACTCGAGTTTGTCGAGGCGGTGCTGGTTGCCAGCGTTGGCCCGGCGTCCGTGGTTGAGGCAGTCAGTTCCGCAGCATCTGCCTATTGGCAGTGTCCTCTGGACCGTATCGAGACCCAAGCCGAAGCCTGGGGGGTTCAGATTGCTTATCAGGAGCCGGCGCGGCTCGGCGTCGATCGTTTTCTCGCGCTGATCGGGGCCCATTGGCTGACTCAGCGGCCCGACCTGATGCAAGCCAAGCCTGATTCAAGCCCAACAGCGATGGACACAGCAGATGCTGGTTTGGAGCCGCCACGGAGACCCGATGAGGGTTGTGCAACCCTGATCATCGATGCGGGTACGGCAATCACGTTCGATGCACTGCTCGCCAATGGCCGCCACCGAGGTGGTCAGATCATGCCGGGCATCACCCTGTTGCGCGAGAGTCTGTTGCAAGGAACCCGACTGCCCCCGCATCAGGCCCAAGATCATCACGACCCCTGGGGCCTAGACACCGGTCCAGCGATCTCAGCCGCCAGCCTCCAAGCCCCAGCTGCACTTGCCGAACGCCTAGGCAACAGGCTCCAACAAGAAACAGGCAAGGTTCCGCGCCTGATCATCACCGGCGGCGACGCAAACCGGCTTCTACCCTTGCTGCGCCGAGAAGCCTACCTACAACCCGACCTCGTCCTGCTTGGGCTTGCCCGCTTCGCATGATGCAGCCGTGTTGGTTCCGCGCTTGGTCCGGCAGAGCCTGTCCTATACAGCAGAATCCAAGAGCGCAGAATGGCAATAACCAGCGCCTGCACATTGAGCGAAAGGCGCGTCTCGCTTAAACTCTCAACCGAAATAGATGCCAATCTAAACTTCCACCCGCAAACCGCCAGGTTTGCGTACCCGAGCATTGCTGGCGTAGCTCAGTTGGCAGAGCAGCTGATTTGTAATCAGCAGGTCGTCGGTTCGAATCCGTCCGCCAGCTCCATATAAAACAATAACTTAACCAGAGTTCACCGGTAGCCGTTTCTGGCTGCTGCCTATCTGGTAGCCGTTCTGTAGCCGTTAGTGCGTTGGCTTCCACCCCGCGTCTCCTTGGAAGAGGATGGCCCTGATTGGACCAAATCACTTCCCAGGTCGACATCGACTGCTGCACCCAGTCCCATTAGTCCCTCTGACGTCGAGTCGGAAAACGACGGGAGCACGCACGAAAAGCGTTAGCATCCTGTAACCCGTCGCTGAACCATCGCGCTCATGATCCGTCGTCACCGAAAGACCCTCGAAGACGAGATCGCCCGCACGGAAGCGCGACTGTCGGAACTCGAGCGCGAGCGGGATCGCGTGTCTCGCCATCTCACCGAGCTTCGTCAACAGCTATTGGCGGAGACCTCGGTTCAGGATCGAGCAGATCGGCAAGCGCCTGCATCCATCCCGCAGTATCCAGTCCCAACGACCCCTGACGAGAAGATCGCCCTGTTCATGGATCGCTTCCAGGGCCGCCGCGATGTCTACCCCAAGCTCTGGATCAACGCGAGCAAGGGACGCAAAGGCTACTCACCGGCGTGCGGCAACGAGTGGGCTCGCGGCCTCTGCGCCAAGCTCGACAGCAAGCCCAAGGTGAAATGCGGCGACTGCCAACATCAGGCGTTCCTGCCAGTCACTAAACAGGTCGTCCGCGATCATCTGCAAGGGCGTCATGTCATCGGGGTCTACCCGATGCTTGCCGATGAAACCTGTCGCTTTCTTGCGATCGATTTCGACAAGGCCGGCTGGCAGAACGACGTTGCCGCCGTTGCCGAGACCTGCCGGAACCACGCGGTGCCCTCCGCGATCGAGCGCTCGCGCTCCGGCAATGGCGCCCACCTCTGGGTCTTCTTCAGTGCTCCCTTACCTGCGACGACAGCCCGAAAACTCGGCTGCTTCCTGCTCACTGAAACCATGGCGCGGCGCCATGAGCTGCCGATGGCCTCGTACGATCGCCTGTTTCCAAACCAAGACACCCTGCCCAAAGGTGGGTTCGGGAATCTTATCGCGCTGCCCTTTCAGCACGAGCCCCGGCAGCAAGGGCACAGCGTCTTCATCGACGAGCAGGGAACGCCTTATCCAGATCAGTGGCGCTTTCTGGCCTCGATTCCTCGCCTGTGTCCTGATCAGGTCGACGCCCTCGTCCAAAAGGCCACAGAGAGCGGACACATCATCGGTGTTCGCCAGGGTGGGTTGGGCGATGATGAGCAGGCGACGGTTCCTTGGCAGCGGCCACCGTCTCACCGAGCACCTTGGTTAGACATCACTGAGAAGCTCCCGCCGCACATTCGCGCCGTCTCCTCTCAGCTCCTGTTCGTCGAGACTGCTGGTCTGCCGTCTGTGCTCATCAACCAGATCAAACGCCTCGCGGCCTTTCAGAATCCTGATTTCTACAAGAAGCAGGCGATGCGCCTATCGACAGCGCTCACACCGCGCATCATCAGCTGCGCGGAAGAACATCCAGCGCATCTAGGCCTGCCGCGTGGCTGTCTGGATGCGCTGCAAGCGTTGCTCAGTGAGCACCCTGTCGAACTCATCGTCGACGATCAGCGTACCGATGGAACAGCGCTCGAGGTTGCCTTTCAAGGGGAGTTAACCGCGCTCCAAGCGCAAGCGGCTGAGACCATGGCCGCCCATGACATCGGCGTGCTGATCGCACCGCCCGGATCGGGCAAGACCGTCATTGGCGTCAACCTGCTGGCGAGACGACGACGAAGTACCCTCATTCTGGTGCATCGCACCCAACTCCTCGAGCAGTGGGTCGCGCAGCTTGCGGTGTTCCTCGGTCTGGCGCCCAGTGAAATTGGACAAGTGGGAGGCGGGAAGCGCAAGCCGAATGGCCAGTTGGATGTCGCGATGATCCAGAGCCTAGTCAGCAAGGAGCGCGTCGACGATCTCGTCGCCCGCTACGGCCAGGTCATCGTTGATGAATGTCACCATGTGCCGGCCGTTTCCTTCGAGCGGGTGATGCGCGAGGTCAAGGCCCGCTTTGTCATCGGGCTGACCGCAACGCCGCAGCGACGCGATGGGCACCATCCGATCCTGACACTCCAGCTCGGCCCGGTTCGCTTTGCCATCGACGCCAAGCACCAGGCTGCAGCCCGACCCTTTGCGCACCGGCTGGTCTTGCGTGAGACCGACTTCCGGCTCGCCGACACGGACGGAGACATCGGCATCCAGGAGATCTACCGTCAACTCGCTGCGGACGATGCACGCAACCAGATGATTCTGCATGACGTCACGCAGGCGTTGAGTGACGGGCGCTCACCGATCGTCTTGACCGAACGCCGAGACCATCTGGCCCGCCTCGCCGAACAGCTGACGGGCGTGGCAAAGCACCTCATCGTGCTGCAGGGCGGGATGAAGACCAAGGAACGTCAGGCTGCCGTCGCGCGACTCGCGTCGATCCCCGCAAGTGAGCCAAGGTTAGTGCTCGCCATCGGCAAGTTCATCGGCGAGGGGTTTGACGATACGCGTCTGGATACCCTGTTCTTGGCGATGCCGTTCTCCTGGAAAGGGACCCTGGTCCAATACGTCGGTCGCCTGCACCGGCGCCATGAGGCGAAGACCGAGGTCCGCGTGATCGACTATGTCGACCGCCAAGTGCCGATGTTGGCGAAGATGCTCGACAAACGGATGCAGGGCTATCGCAGCATGGGCTACCAGACGATGGACCATAGGAGCGATGACCGCTGAGATCAGCGCTCTTCCGCTGATGATGCATACGCGCCCGCGTAAGAATCGCTCGCTACTGATCGATCCGGACGATCCGGAATGGGTCGCTCATCCTGCGCTTGATGCGCTCCTGCGCAGCTGCGCGAAGTTGCGCTTCAGCATCGTCATCTCCGCCTTCAAGTGCTTCACGTACAGACGCTGGTCTTTCTTGATCGTCTGCTCAAGCGAGTCACGGATCTCGTCCCGGAGCTGCTCGAGTTCAGCGCTCAGCGCTTGGGCCTCCTGAGCCTCGGGCAAGCGTCGTTCGATGGCCCGAATCTCCTCGATCAGGCCTGAGCGCTCGACGAGCCTGATCCACGCATTCAGTCGTTCCGCCTGCTCCAATGGAACGATCCAGCAGCGAACCTCCTGACCCCACAGGGCGCTAGGAAACGACCGCCTGAACAGATCCTTCAGCAAGAAGGGTAAGGACACCAACAGCTGATCGCTCATGATCCTGTAGCTGATCGACGAGCTGCACCAACGGGGACGCGATCTCCTGCTCACCCGGTCGTACAGGTCGAGGGCAAAGGCGGGTAACGGATCAGACATCGCAGGGTTCTCTGGGTGTTGAGGCGTTGGCAGAATCATCACCCAACGATACGCCCGTCATCCGCGCATGGCCGCAACGAAAGACACCGATTTTGGCCGCTCTTTTCGCGCTAGGTACTTGACCATGATCGAAATGCTTGCGCTCCGGGCATCCTCGGTGCTAGCGTTTCACCTATACCCGTGCGGCAGGGTCAAGCCGCTGGTCGCTCGCCATCAACGTAGCCACTCGCTGCCTCGTGCAGAAGACTCCCTCGGAGTCACCCACGTCGATCCAAGGCTAATTGGCCTTCTGGTCAGGGTTCGATTCGAGCTTATCCTGACCCGCAACGCCTCCGTGTCCGCCACCGACGCGACACCTGGCGCCTAGACCTCCCCACGTCTGTTCGCCGCAGGCGGCGCTGCCCTGTGCCCATCTGTTCTGATGGTCTCCCTGTCCAACGGACACCCGATGAGACGTTTCTGCGTCTCGTTTTCCGCTCCACCGCGGCATCTCCGACCTCATCAGGTTCCCCGCCCAGACACAGAGACGGGTCAAGCGAATGGGCTTCCAGACCTTGAGCCATCAGCCTTTGGCAACATCGAAGCGACCTCAAAACCCACGTCAAAACCCACTGCGAGCAGGATCAGGCGTCCATCCCGGACACCAGGGCGGCACCCTGGCAGGCATGATCCACCGCAAGGGCAACGACCATTCCTTTCTCCACGCGCCACCGCGCCAATCGTCAGCACCTCGCCGCGAGCGTCCATCGCGGCCGCATCCCCCGCCGCCCGAAAGGGTCCAGCGGATGCGGTGCTGACAAACCGAATCCCCGCTCCGGATGGTAGGAGCCGCAACGGCGCTGCGTCAGGCGCCAGTCCCCACGCCGGCAGCGGGCGCAAACGCTGTTAACACTGAACACCGCAAGGGCGGGACCCTGGGGACGACCGGAACCGACCAAGATCATCGGGTGCCGCGCGCGACAGCGCTCGCCCCGGGGTCCCGCCAGCGGTGTGTCGAGGCCGGTCAACTGACGCGTTTCTATCTGATTTTGTTGGGTTCGGTTTTGTCCATCCAGAGGCGGAACCTCAAGAGGAGCATCTGAGAACATGAGAGATCAAGGCGGCCATCAGGCCCGCAACCAAGGCTGGGGCCGGGATCTGGCCTATGCCGGCAAGCAGATCCTGCAGGCCCGCTTCGGCGGTGGACACTTCGCCAGTGTCGCCAGTCATGCCGAGCGCTGGCGCTGCTTTGCCACCTGGGCCAAGGCCGAAGCCGGTGTGCGCGATCTGCGCCAGGTGACACCGGAGCTGGTGGGCCGCTACGCCGAGGTCATCAAGGGGCAGGGTAGAGCGGTGTCGACGATTCAGAACCGTCTTAGTACCATCAATGTGATCCTGAGCTATGCGCGCGAAGGCCATTGGGACTCGGTCTCGCCGCGTGAACTGGCCGGTGCCGCACGCTCGGCGGTCCGAACCGAGATACCGGCAGCGCTGGATCTGGAGGCCGTGGCAACGGCACAGACGGCCTTACGCGATGCAGGACTGGATCGCGCTGCAGCGGTGCTTGGGCTTGCACGCGCCTTTGGAATGCGCTCAGAGGAGGCCGTCAAAGCCAACCTGGAGCGCCTGGCTAAGGAGGCGGAGCAACAGCAGAGGATCAACATCCTCGATGGCACCAAGGGCGGTCGGACCCTGCCACGCTGGGTGGCCGTCACTGCATGGGGGCGTCAAGCGCTCGACGCGGCACTAACTGCGCGTCCGCCGGGGTCAGTGAACCTGCTGCGCGTCGATGAGACCTACCAAGGTTGGCGCCAAGGTGAGCTGCGCGCCGGTCGTCGTCTGCTGAAGGCCGCTGGACTGCGTGGTTATCACGATGCCCGCGCGGCCTATGCTTGCGAGCGTTATCAGGCATTGACCGGCTATCAGGCGCCTGTGGTTGCAGACGGCGAGCGTGAGGCGGATCGGGAGGCTGATGGCACTGCCCGGGAAGTCATCGCCGTCGAACTCGGCCATGGCCGCACCGATGTGGTGGCGGCCTATATCGGCAGCGCCCGATGAGCGCGATTCGGCGCCTGCTCGAACGTGCGCAGCCGGGCAGTGCCGGTGGCATCGCGCAGCATATCCGTCGCGGTGAGCGCTTGGCTTCCTTGATTCATGCGCGCTGGCAGATTCAGCGGCCCGAGCAATGGCGCGTGAAGCATCTGCACTGGGTGCTGGAGCGTGGACTGACGGAGTTGAGTCCGGCATCGCGCTATCACTACTATCGGACCGCGCGTGTTCTCGCCGCGACGCTTGGGCATTGGCCGGATTGGGAGGTGGCGCTGCGGGGGGCTTGGACGCATCCGGCAGGGCTTAGAAAGCCGAAGACCCGTGATGCGGCAGCGCGGGGTGGGCGTCCGCCGAAGCTGGCGCATCGCGCAAAGTTGCGGCGCTGAACTGATCCGGTTAGTGGTGTGGATTCCTTCGGCTACCGGACCAGCGGCTTGATCTTTGGTCTGACGATGATCAACGCTGAGGTGGCTTGCACGACTAGCGAACGACTGCAGCACGACAACAGAGCAACGAGCGGCTGGAACCATCAGTGTTGTACTGCGCTTGCACGACTACAGAACGACTGCAGCACGACAGGCCGTCGCCAGGCCAAGCCAGCTCTCGAACTCGGCGACCCTTTTGGGAAGGTTCATGCGTCGGCTGTGGTCGTGAATCTCAGCCATTTGGCCGATATGGGGTAGCACGGTAGCTCCAGAGGTCGGAGACGTAGCACGGCTAAATTGCCTGCCTGATCAGTCCGGTAGCACAGGGAGCACGGGTAGCACGATGCGAAGTGACAACTTCTCGGGATTTGGCTCGCCACCTCGTTTCATCGCTCGAACAGTGGTGTCGCTTCTGGCCGATTTTCGCAAGCGTGGTTGTCTATTATCGGCGAACCTTGGT